>JBKPEX010000360.1:0-4375 GCA_046728625.1 Thermoproteota archaeon | reverse complement strand
CTGTTAGTACGTCATCAATAATTGACGAAATCCGCAGGACCAGGCCTAAATGGTAAATATAACAAAGCGCAGGATCTGGACAAAAAACCCCCGCTTTTTTTGAGCAAACAGACTAGTTTGCGTTAGATGAAAAATATTGATAAATCTTAAACATTTCTAAATTCGAATTCTGAAATACAGTATGCAGGAGTTCAAACAATAAAAGGTTAAATTAGCAGTTAGTGGCACATAAATTCGAACGTCTGATAACGCATTTATAGATACGATGATGGAAAAGGTTCTAAACGGTCAGAACGTGTCTTTTGGCGAAGCGCTCAAGCTATCATCTAGTCCCGACTTTTCAAAGCTGACACAGGCTGCTAAGACTATTACAAGACGCTTCTGTGGAGAATTAGTTGATGTAGAGGCCTTAATTAATGCAAAGTCAGGCGCTTGTCCTGAGGATTGTACCTTCTGCGCTCAATCATCGTTCTATGAGACAGGCATCAAAAATTATCAATTACTTCCTCTAGAAGTCATATTGGACAAGGCTAGGGAAGCCAGAAACAAGGGCGCAAAGAGCTTTTGTCTGGTAGGAGCATACAGATCTCCGCCTGAAGCCGATTTTTTAAGGATATGTCAAATCATTAAAGAATTGAAAAGGATCGTTGATATTGATGTAAATGTGTCGCTCGGATTTATGACTATTGAGCGCGCACGAATATTAAAGGCCCTGGGAGTCAAGAGATATAACCATAATTTAGAAACAAGCGAAAGCCATTTTTCAAACATATGTCGTACACATGATTTTCAGGAAAGGGTCAATACGGCGAGAATTGTTAAAGAGGCAGGGCTTGAATTATGCTGCGGTGGAATCATCGGGATAGGAGAGAGCCAAGAGCAAAGATTGGAATTGGCATTCTCGATTGCCTCATTGAAAGCTGATGAAGTTCCCATAAACATTTTAATCACAAAGAAGGGAACCCCGCTTTATAATTTACCACCCTTAGAACCTTTGGATGCAATAAGGACAATTTCGATTTGGAGGTTTATCATGCCCAGAGCAATTATAAAGATAGCCGGCGGACGAGAGGTTCATTTGAAGGATAAAGATAAACTAGCACTTAATGCCGGCGCCAATGGAATAATAACTGGGGGATACCTTACCAGTAGCGGTAATACTCCAGATAAGGATATGTTGACTATTAAAGAAATTGGCCTTAAAGTGTAGGTTTATTCAAAATGAGCTCAGCGAATTAGAGTCTTCTAATCTATATAGGACACTAAATATCATTTCGACCGATGGGTCATTTGCAAAAGTTAATGGAAGAAGAGTTATTGATCTCTCCTCAAGCGATTATTTAGGACTGTCAAGGAATACATCCATTATAGATGAGACCCTGCAATCAGTTAGGCAGGTGTCACAATGTAGCTCCAGGCTGGTCGCTGGAAATCATCCAAATTTTTTAACACTAGAAGGTCTACTTGCCAAACATCGCCAAACGGAATCAGCATTAGTATATCCAACTGGTTATATGGCGAATCTTGGAGTTATAAGCGCTATAGCTGATAAACATACGACTATCTTCAGTGACGAGTTGAACCACGCCAGTATAATAGACGGATGCAGACTGAGTGGCGCAACCATAAAAATTTTTCGCCATAATGACATCAATCATCTAGAGCAATTAATGAGGATGTCAAAAAAAGCGAGAAAAATCATAGTGACGGAGGGGCTATTCAGTGTCGACGGTGATATATCCGACTTACGCTCTATTTGCAAAATAGCACAGGAACACGACGCATTAATGATAGTCGATGACGCTCATGGGGATTTTATCTTTGGTACAACAAATTCTTTTTCTGGTGTTCCATCTCATCTCCGCGTGGGCAATGAAATCGATATTAATGTTTCCAGCATGAGTAAAGCACTCGGATGCTTTGGCGGATATGTTGCATGCAGCTCATCTGTCATGAAGTTTTTAGTTAACAAATCTAGGCCATTCATATACACATCTGCATTACCTGCATACCTTTGTACTGCTGCGGTAGCTGCATTGCAGATAGCGAAGAACGGAAAATTGCAGAGAAAGCTTTTTGTTAACATAGATACATTCTCAAAACGTCTCCAAAAAATTGGGTTTAGATTAGGACGGACTAACAGTCAAATAATACCTGTTACTATTGGACCAGAAAAATTAAGCGTGCACTTTTCAAGCGATCTATTAAAAAGGGGGATATTTGCGCCCGCGATAAGATATCCTACTGTGAAAAAAGGATTTGCGGCATTGAGGTTTTGCATAACATCGCTACATAACAAAAATCAACTAGTCAGGGCAATCGATGCCATAGAAGAAACCGCTAAAACATACGATATTATTTGATACTCAATTTGGACGGCTATATATGTACAATAAATAACGAACCTCCGAACTTTGGCGGATGAAAGTCTGCCGACAGGACTGTTCTAGGATAAGTCATTTTTCAAAACCCGAGTTTAGAAATATCTTAATATTCGTGTCAACGTAAGGTGATCGGTTGCGGAAAGATTATACACTGAGGCTGAAGATAACTGAGAGTCAGAGGACCGAATTAGCCTTGTATGTATCTTCTTTATCCACAGAAATGATACTTTTTGGTTTAAGATTCGCTTATAATAGACAAAGTGCAATAGCCGGAGGTTACCTGATGCCAGGACGCAAAAGTCTTGTCAAGAGGGAGACGAATCTCCTCAGTATGGAACAAGCGAAATGGAGGTTGAGAAATTGGAAGGCGATGATAAAAACGTACAGACAGAAGGGTTACAGCTACCCGACAATTTCAAGGATAAAAAAAGAAATAAAACGGATGGCGCACCATTAAAAATAGGAAATCAGCATATTAGAACACTGATTGTTCAGTACTTCTCGCGTTCATAGTACTAGCAGGCAAATCAGGGAACTTGTCCTTAGTACTCTCCTCTACGATGGAGCTCGCTTCTTCCAAGATTTTTATAGATTCTTCGTTTAATAGCGTCGCTTGTCCTATCTCAGCAGTTGGAATTTGGCCTGATTCGTTCATTATTCCTCCTAGCAGATCCGAGATTTGACCAAATGACTGATCTACCTCTGGGAGCATCGAGGAAAGTCCTCCTTGTATTCCTTTAATCACAGACATCGCTGGGCTCAATGTGACTACTACGTCTCCTAGCTCTGTCATGGTATTAAGCCTCAAATGAATTTGTTCTAATGCTAGTTTTGCTGAACTGACCATCTTCCCCATTTTTCTAACTTCCGATAGTTCTGCTGACAAAACCTTTGCATAATGACTCTCATGGTTTTGCATGGCATGAACTATGCGTTTAAAAATAACGTTGTCCTTCTCTTCCATCTTTGTGGAAATCGCATCTAGTTTAGAGATCTGAATCTGCAATCTTTTCTGTGCTTCTTCAATCCTAGGCTTCAATGGAGCTTGTGGTTTGAGCCCCTCCAAGAGTTTATTGCTTACGCTTTCGCCCTGTGGTTTTATCCACTTGTTACCAAATGACATATTTAGTAATTCTACACCAATGATATATCATTATGATCAGATTAAATGCGCAATGTATTTTGCTTCCATGTGACTGCAGTTAACAAAGACCATAGTGACAAAAGTCCACGATAAATAAATCAGCAAGTTGATGTCTAAGTAGGGACTAAGTAGGCGTAACTGGATATGCACCACAGGTTCGACAAAAATTGCCTTTCCATCTAAAGCAACCTTGACATCGAGGACAGCGAGGTGAGAAGCTGCAAAGCTCATCTCTAGGAAGACCGAAGAATTCTTTAAATATCTTATAATATTTTAAGTGCTCTTCACTCCTTATACTAACCCCCTCAAGCTTTGCATATTTTAATTCAGTCGCGAAGGTCTCATCATCTACAGTGTTTCTAAAATAGGTCTCTATCTTTGATATTCCCGCTCCGTTTTCTTGGGCAAGCTTCGGGCGCCAAGATATTGCCTCACCGAGCTGAGTTTGAAAACATTTTCTAAGTATGAACTTTCCCCAGAGCCTTTCCTGATATTTGCCGACCTTCATGCTAACGGGTATGCTCTGCGCAAATACTAAAAAATCGTCATCTAAGAACGGAGTCTTGATGCTGACACCTAACTTGTTACCAAGTTCGACAGAGGAAAAATGCATAAGATTCCACAATCGATTTAACTCATTCTTCAGGGCCTCCTCGTCCGAATAGTATCTCTTTAGGTAATTGTACCCAGCAAACAACTCATCTCCGCCGTCTCCAGTCATGACAGTACGATATCCTCTCTGCCTAGCCTCTCTTAATCCCGCAAACATTACACTGGAGTTACGAATTTCTATGGGATCAAAGGTTCTTAGTATAATTATTACCTGCTTTGTGATCTCAAGGAGATC
>JBKPEX010000402.1:0-4094 GCA_046728625.1 Thermoproteota archaeon | reverse complement strand
TATCAATATATATTATATGGGAGAGAAGCAGAGCATAATAGTGGTGATTGGTATCGGTGAATGGTGACAGCAAGCAATTTATCTCACAGCAATTGCTATGGATTGGCATATCTCTAGGAATAAGCCTTGCAATATCATTTTTTGTACCTTTTCCTTTCTCTTTGCCAATAATAATTGGAGTATTTATTTTGCTAAGCTTTTACATGAGGAAAAGAGCATTAAAGAGGATGGGTATGACAGGTGCTTCAATGTTCGGTAGTGGCGGTGCAGGCAGCGGTAGTTCATTGAATTATTATTGCATGAGCTGTGGAACAAAGCACAATCAGGCTTCATGTCCTAAGTGTGGTTCTAAGATGAAAAGGGTTGGATCGTAGAATGCTACAGGTACAGACTGGTAGCGGATATTTAGTCCATAGACATAGGGCCAACAAGCTCAGATATTTTATCATACCATGACTGCGCCTTTATTACTCCGCTTGAAACCAAAATGCCTTCTGCTCCAAGATCGATAGCTGCAGCCACGTCGCTTTTGTCTGTTATTCCAGCACCACAGATTACTTTTGTAGTGCGTGAATGATCCTCTGCTGCTGATATTGAATTTGTAATAATTGTTGGGTTCTCTTTGGATACGGCCTTGCCAGAACCTATTAATTCGGGAGGCTCGATAGCGATAAAATCTGGAGAGAATTCCGCCAACATGGCAACTTCTTCCACAGTTTGTGCACAGACTATTGATATCATATCTAATCGGCGTAAGATTTGGACAAGGTTGGCTACTGTCTCTGCAGGAAGCTTATGTTCACTGTGATTGATAAGTGATCCTTGAGCGCCATAGGACTTTGCCATTTCTGCGATAAAGAAACCAGTAGTCTGTCCAAATTCGCCAACATCCAAATGCTGACAGATGACGGGCAAAGTGACATTTTGTGTCACTAGAGCAAGGCATGGCTGAGGTGGAGCAAGCACAATTTCTATACCATGATTTTTAGAAACACTTTGGATAGTCTTGGCTAATGCAATGCTTTTTTCTCCCGATACTTCAGCATAGTTTTTAAAATTTATAATGAAAGGTCGCTTCAAAGATTGGGTGCTCTTTTAGTATTTATCTTATTATTATTACTCATCGTCTTCATCATAACCATCATCATCAATACCACTATTCATTGTGACGCGCATTTTCACTACCGGATTAAACTGTATCTTTAAATTTTTCATTTAGTTTCGACATTCTTGCCTCGTATCCTTTGTTGTATTCTAACTCTTCTGGGACAAGTGTAGCTGGATGGATAAATCCCTGATTGCGCATTGTCATAGCTCTTTCTGAAGCCCACATTCTTTGGAGGTCCCAATCTACAGTACCAAATCCATCATGTGGCCCAGTAAGCCTACCATTATGCATGCTGAATACTAGACAAGAAACTATTGGAATAGAATAATTCAGGCTTGCCGCAGAATTCAATTTAACGGGCATTAGTGGCATATGGTGGCTACCTCGTGTATTCCCTGCAACAAAGTGCGGATCGTTAAAGGCGCTGCCGGCCTCCTCAGTTGCAGGAAAGTTTTTTTGTGTTCTTACTATTGCTATTGGATCGTCCTTACCAACATAAGTCCCTGCAATGTTGTGCAGTCTGTCTGTAGAGGCAGATACTATTTGCTCACCCTCAGATGATATTACTGAATGGACTACATACTTACCTGGATACATTAGGGCTGCTTCTAATTCTGCTTTATCTTCCCACATTTTTAAATCTGCAATTTTACCGCTCATAACATCTAGTACACGTAAAGTGACGCCTGAGGCAAGCTTTTCATTAATAAGTAGTCCTGTATTGCTTCGGGCATCTACAAACATACGCCACATCGGAAAATTAAACGCACCGGGTTCTGTCTTATCAGCTGCGAATATGCAAAAAACCTCACTTGGACGTTCCTCCATATCGATCTCTGCTAGACCTGGGCCCATACCTCTTACGTTTCCAGAAAAAGCATCCTTGAGCAAGTCTTGACCGGCACCATATAATCCCTGCTCTTTGGCCACCTTTGTTCCTTCAGTAAAAGCATCCCACGCCAACTTGTGAATTTTCTGATTATCGGCACCCAATGTGTGTGTCATTATAAGATGAATATCATCACCTGTATACCCTATATAATAATCAGTTAGCAAATCCTTCGATCTCTGAGCAACAAAATTTTTTACGCTATCAAGTAATTCATCGCTAGGCCGCGTGTGCCCACCGATGCCTCCTATGTCTGCCTTAATCGCTGATAGTGTTATTCGCATACCACACATTAAATTTCTTCGATTTAAAACCTTTCCCATTTCGATTCAAAACAAAATATGCATCGTAAAGAGTTTGAAATCTAATGCGACTTTATTCAGTTGTCAGGTACAGAAAGCAAGCTTGATTTAGAATGTTATTTGTATTCAACATAGTATCTATACCTGCGCTCAACTTCCTTGTTATTACCTGAAATCACTTTCTCAATTTCTCTATTAAGAAGTTTTATTGCGTACATTCTAAATTCATCGGCCTCAGAGCTGTGAGGAAAAGTAGACAACGTGTATTCGAAATGCTTCATAAATTCTGTGACCTTAAGTCTAAATGCTTCTTTAGAAGGGAATTGATTTTTAGTTACCTTAAACCAGGTAGTAGCACAGGCTGTCGAATATATCTTGGCAAGATCTTCAACCAATCTGTCGATCTCAAAGTAATCGCCCATAGTTACTAGCAAGATGATATGCAAGCCGGAATCCTATAAATTATCCTAAAGAAATATTTAATGCAGACGTGACATCCGAGAAATAGCAGTTCTATATATGAGAGTATTCTGGTTAGGGTAAGGTAAAATTAATAACTTAAAAAAGGGAGATTATATTATGAATGGCGGAGAAACTAGGCTGGTTATAGTCTGTTGATTGCTAAAATACTGGTGCTGCAGCCTAAAGTATTGATGGCTGCGAGACATAAAACCTGGAAAGCGGGAATTTAAGATGGACAGAAAGGATTATTCCGAACAAGGTACTATATGTCAAATGTGCGGAAAAAAAATTACAGAAGCCCAACAACAGAACAGACTAGAAGTTAAAATTAATAACGGATCAGCATATCTTTTTCATTCATGTGATTGCGTGACTATTTTTAAAAAATTCCAAAGTGTGTACGGAAAGGACTTTCTGATTGAACTGTAATATAAACACACTAATAGAATAAGAATAGTGTCTTTGAAAGAATCTTAAGCGTAGCTTGGAAGAACAAATTAAGAATCCGGATACAACGGAAATGTAATTAATAGTGGACATTACAAAAAGATGTTGGGGGCATTTTCATTTTTTCTTGTCTTAGCGACCTCCTAGTATGTACAACACAACTAGATCTGCTGAGCTATGAAATCTGTGCACAGCATTGGCGGGTATGAAAACTGCCGTTCCCTGTTTCACAAAATAATCTCTGTTGCCCACCTGTATATACCCAGACCCTCTGATAACATAATATAATTCGTCTACCGGATGCGGTTCTTGGGTATCTTGCAGATCAGTTGAGATCCTAAGAATTCCTGCTTGAAGACCAGAACTATTGACGAAATCTAAAAAATATTTGTTTTGACTATCGAGAGTGTCTATCAAAGTGTTTAAATGTTCTATTCGTTCCTTTGACATCGCACCATGTTTCCAGTTCAGACTAATAATTTTATATGAATCTCCACCGAGATCGGTTTCTAAAATGGTGTTTATCCTATGTATTATGTAACTGTCAATGTGTTTTTTGGAGAGCAAGCTCTTCGACCAAATAGCAAAGTACAAATGATCCTTATTTTAAATCATAGGAGGAGTGTAACTGATGCCTATTACAGACGCCACTAAAAAACAGATCGCTCAACAACGCAGATTATTCTTCAAAATTTGCTTCAAGTGCGGCGGTAAGAATCCAATTTCAGCGGAGAGTTGCCGAAAATGTAGAAGCGGTCATTTAAGGTTAAAGAATAGAAGTCTTGGTATGAAAAAATAAGTATCATCAACTAGTAGCACTATCATCATTTTCTTCATGTTCTTCTCCTCGGACCAACTTGTACCTGTGTCTCAAGGGCAAGGAGAA
>JBKPEX010000410.1:0-1276 GCA_046728625.1 Thermoproteota archaeon | reverse complement strand
GTGGTACGTGTGGCCATCAACCATTTCGTAGTTGCAATGATAGATTAACTATAGAGCATAATGGTGAGATTTATAATTATAAAAAAATTCGAAGAAAGCTATTAAAGCACCATAAATTTATTAGTCAAACAGATAGCGAAGATATCGTTCACTTACTAGAAGAGCATTTCAACGAAAATAACGATTTGGTTTATGCAATCAAAAAGACAGTTGCTGAACTTGATGGTGTGTATAGTTTGGTAATCAAAGATGAAGAAACAGGGACCGTAGCTTTAGTGAGAGATAAGATGGGTGTAAGACAGCTTTACTATGGGGAAAATGACAGATTAGTAGCATTCGCATCAGAACGCAAAGCGCTATGGAAAGTGGGAATAGAGGAGCCTACAAGACGCGTCTTGCCCGGTCAGGCCATAATTATTGCAGCAAGTGGCCTATCAAAAGAATACATAGTCGCTAATCCTCCAATACAGCCGACAAAAATACGTTATAAAACAATGAATTCTGCAATTAGAGCGTACGAAAAAATATTACTTGCAGCCATGAAAAAGCGTACTCAGGATTTTGACAGAATCGGCATAATTTTCTCAGGTGGAATTGACAGTGTGATTATAGCGTGGCTTGCTAAGAAAATGGTGCGAGAAGTGATTTGTTATACAGGAGGAATTAAAGGCTCAAGTGACATAATATTTGCTCGACAGATAGCAAAGAAACTTAAACTTAAACTTAGAGTAAATGAACTTACTAACGATGAAGTAGAGCAGATGATTCCAGATATTATCCATACAATTGAAGATACAAATGCTGGTCAGGTAGAGGTAGCAGTTCCAGTGTATGCAGCAGTAAAGCTGGCACATGAAGATGGTATCAATGTAATGTTTAGTGGACAAGGCGCGGATGAACTTTTTGGTGGATATTCATGGTATACAAAAGTTGTTGAAAAAAAGGGGTATCAAAAACTTCGTGAACACATGACGGAAGATTTGCTTTTGCTTTACAAGGAGACACTTGAAAGAGAGGATAAAATTACAATGTCACATGGTATAGAGATGCGGGAGCCATTTCTTGATATGGAAATAATTAGACTTTCAATGCAGATAGATCCGAGATTGAATGTAAAAGGTGATGATGACGCTTTTGGAAAACATGTGCATAGACAGACAGCACAGAAATTAGGCATTCCAAGAAATATTGCATATCGTAAAAAGGAAGCAGCACAGCATGGCTCTGGCATGCATGACGTATTTGATTCAATTGCAAGAAAGCATGGTTTTGATGA
>JBKPEX010000316.1:0-16111 GCA_046728625.1 Thermoproteota archaeon | reverse complement strand
CCACAGCATGGACACCATAGTCCTTCCCATTTTATAAATATCTCACATATCTGACAACGTTTCTGCCCGCTAGCATAACGACCAGAACCGACTGGTTTTTGCGCCTTATGACGTATACATATCCCTTTACAAGTCATTTTGAACCCACGGCAAAACTTTGTCCAACATTCTTTACCATAAATAGTATTTAAATTTATGCAAATATTTATCATTATAAGGATATATATCAAATTTATTACAATGCCTTACGTCGTGAGACTTATTATATGATATATAGATACAAATTAATATATATTACTAGGAGTCATATCTTCCCTATGCAGAAATGCCCGTATCTATTATTTAATAATCTAATTATGAGTTCTCTTATATAGACACGATGTGAATGGTTCGAAAATTTTACCACGTCTAAGCGCGATAGCTCTTGCTGATGATCTGTCTCTTGCTCCGCGCTTATTCGCGTCTATATTTTGAGGCAAAGACGTGCCGTACTCGTTAACTAATTCAATATGAACTAATTCTTTAAATCTCCTCTTAATCTTTACTGCAATATCCTTTGCCATCTCAAGATCACCATCACCTATTCTTACGACCTTTTTCTTGGAGTCAATATTAGACAATAAAACTGATAGCAACTGTATAACAGAATCAGGTGAAAATTCTATTAGGCTTTCCAGTTCGTTATGAAGATAGATAATCGAAATGCCTATTCTATTACCCGGATCGATTCCTATTGTTAGCTGATCGTCTTGATACTGCCCCATAATATTGCGCAAAATTTTTGCCTTTAACAGGAGGGGATATTTATCTAATTCTGTATCAAAAAGAACATCATTTCTTCTCACAATTTTCGCTTCGTCTTTTGTAGTTATAATAATTTTAGCATTCGATTGAGCTGCCTGTTCTGGAGACAAGGATTCAAATTGCAGGTCCATCAATTTTAATGCACTAATGATTTTATAATATGAACGTGCATAAACAGTAGCTATGATAACTTTGTGTTGGCAAGGGTCCCTGATCAGGGGCGTTTCATCAAATAGGATTTAGCAAAATTATTATTAAATCTTACTCCATGAAGTTTCTTATTTCTTATTATCGTACAATATTGGAATAGAGTTAAAATCACATTCGTTTATCTATAGTATTTGGATTTGTAATAGATTTAGAAGAGACTGGCTCACCTAGGATTATTTTAACTATATTTTCTACGGCCTTGTCGAATGAAGAATCAATATTTTTTTTTATATTTGAAAGGGTTTTGTCTGTTTCTTTAGAGGTCGTAGATGATTCCTCCTCAGCTTCAGATTTTGCTATTTCCATAATTCTTTTTGCTTCATCGTTGGCAGCATTAATAACTTGCTGTTTTAACTTCTCAATTTCTTCATTAGAGTAGGTCATGAGGTGCCTTCTCATTTCTTCAGCTTTAGCATTAAGATTATCTATGTCATCTTCAAGCTCTGACAAGGCGTTAATTATACTTTCTACGGCTGACATCTTTTGTTCCAAACTAATATCAATGCAGATGCCAGGGATATTAAACCCTTACTTTAATAAACCTCATAAAGAGTAAATCAATCCAATATAACTGATTTAAACATCTGCGTCAGCGGTAGTTCAATTTGAAACATTTAGTCTGTATTATTTAGAATTCTTTCTTAAAATGTTTCATACTTTGATATGAAAGTTTTCATACTATTTCGGACATCAACGTGGGATAAAATCTCCTACCAAAATTTCTGCTAAAATAGTCCTTAACATAGTTTAAACTATAGATTCTATTATGTAATACATTAGTTAATTACTTTGAATTCTATTTTTTTCTTCTTCAAAAAGTGGATAAGGCTATCTGCATGTTTTTCATTTTCCAGTTCAAGGCTTAGATAGACTCCTGCAGTCCCCGCAGAGATATTGGAACTTAATCTATCATGTACCACTTCAACAATATTTACACTTAATTCTGCAATACCGTCTACTACTGACTTTAATGCTCCTGGTTTGTCTTGCAATTGAATGAAGATTTTAATTAACCTACCCATGTGCATGAGACCTTTTGCTACTACTTGTCCTAGCAAATACATATCGACGTTACCACCTGATAGTAACGATACAATATTCTTATTTTTATTAGAGTGAGCATTTGTAAGTAAATATGCAAGACTAGCCGCTCCTGCTGGTTCAACAACAAGTTTTGCTCTTTCCATAAGCAGGAACATTGTTTTAACTATTGACGCGTCATCAATTAGTACTATATCATCCAGATATTTACTTGCTATTTCATAAGTTAATTCGCCGGGGGCTTTTACAGAAATACCATCAGCAATAGTGTATCCTGCCACTATCGGTTGTAATGATCCTTTTGTAATGGATTCTTTCATAGCTGGAAACGCTTTAGATTCGACACCTATAACTTTTGTATTCGGTTTTTTTTCCTTTATTGCAATTGCCACGCCTGCCGCTAGCCCTCCTCCTCCTATTGGCAAGTAAACTTGATCTATGTCAGATAAGTCTTCCAATAATTCTATACCAATCGTTCCCTGTCCTGATATTACTTGTGCATCGTCAAACGCATGAATAATGGTGAGGCTTTCGTTTTTTGCAATTTCTTGTGCAGCCGTCCAAGATTCATCATAATTTGAACCGCGTAATATTACTTGTGCACCATATGATTTAGTAGCTGCTACCTTAGCAGGCGACGCATTCTGCGGCATTACAATAGTGCAGGGAACTTTTTTTGTAAATGCCGCGTAAGCAAGACCTTGTGCGTGATTGCCAGCAGACGCAGCAATAACACCATATTTTCGCTGTTCATCGGATAACATACTCAACTTGACAAATGCACCTCTAACTTTAAATGAACCTGTTCTCTGTAGGGATTCAATTTTGAGGAAAATATTATTTCCTGTAAGTTTAGAAAAAGTATCAGATCTATGTAACGGCGTCTTCCTAACCGTCTCTTCTCTTAGTATTTCTCTAGCTTTAAGTATATCTTTGATGGTGGGAATTGTGTGTTTTTTGTCCATATCGCCAACAGCTTTACCATTCATATGATCAACTAGAGTTCGCTTTGTTCCTTAATTATAATTTTGTGACAAGTACCTTACACTTTATTTTCATAAACAAAATCTTCCATAAATTGCATAGAAAATGCGTTAGTCATATAAAAGATAATCTTATTTTGCGATCTGTTATAAATAAATATTTTCTGTATTAATAATCGATAAGATATTAACCTCTTATATGTTCTATAGCCCTTATTATTTGGTTGAGCCTGCTAACAATTTGTTTCCTTGTATTCAGTGTAATGCTTTTACTATTAACATGAGAATCCTTAATTGCATTACTTTTAATCGTTTCGATATCAAAATAGGTGACTATGCCTTCTTCTCCCTGCATTAGTTTGTTATAATCAATATACACTGGAGCTATTTGATATATTTCAATTAATAGATTGTTTAGTTCGGTAAACAATTGGCGCTTTCTCTCATGCATCTCTTCAAATTCTGGGAATTGGCTTTCTAGAGTCGATGCTTTGCCTTCTAGGTCCGCAGTCAATTTCTGATCCTCGAACAATTTTGTAAACAGTTCTTCAAATCCCATGTTTGTATACCCAACTTTTTCTAACTCCTTTTGAAGCATATCATTTCCTCTGCTAGAAATTGCATCAAATGTCTTTGTTGCGTTCTCTGCTAGACGAGCCAATTCTTTTTGAATTTCAATAACGTGTCTATCTACCTTATAGTATGGCAAAGCATGATATTGTATACCAAAGTAGCCATACAGTTGATATTTTTCTACTTGCGCTGAAATCTGACAATAAAGACGATGCAAGTCATCTGTTCGCGATCTTGAAATGGGAGTCGTAGTCCATCCTTCTAGAGAATTAATCAATTGCTGATAAAACAATTCGACTTTCTGTGGTTCAAAAGTATCTGATTGTGTAACACTTCCGTCACCTAACATAACATTAACTTTTTTCATCTCCACTTGAGGTTTTATGGTCCCAAAATATTTCTCACGTATGCTTTCAAATAAAGAATTTAATTCATTGGTGAAACCATCATTATCTTTGACTGGAAGTCGCATTATTGTTCTACTTAATAATCATCTATTGAGGTAATATAACAATTCATTTTTGACTAATCGACACGTATTGATAGTTATATTATATTGTCATCTATTCGGGACTTGTTGGGATATTCGCATGCAATCTTATAATAATTCCCCTAATCTATTTTATAGATATGTCAGGCGAGACGGACATTAGAAGGATAATTGAGAAGACGCTGGATAAAGTATGTAATGACCTCAATCAGATTACAGAGAAGGACGATCCAAATAAAATCCATGCCTTAGAGGCTTCGCACTGTATTCGACTTTCATATTACGATCGCAAGGATCCTCTTCCACCGGTGAGTAATGCCGTGAAGGTTTCTATTATGGTTAAGGATAGCATCAGACGATCGTTTAATAATGTTAAAGGCGAATATAAAGTGGATAATTTAGTATTACAAGTTGCCACAGACTTAATTGTTAATGACGAATTTATTGTAAGGTTCGAAGTTGTAGGAAATATTCCAGAAATTCCCCATCCACGTGATCTCTTATATCTTAATGCTTGTCTGTTTGCATTTAACAAGTTTGAGGGTATTCTGATATATGTTACTAACGAGGGAAAAACCGCAGAGTTTTCTGTTTTAAAAAGCACCAAGATGTTAGAGGAGATCATCCGACGAGCAAGAATATTAAACACCTTATTAAGAGAAAACAAAGTTCCAATAGTAGAACCGTGCGATCTATGTCTGAAATGTAACTACTATGAGAGATGTTACTCTACTGAAAGAAAAACCTCAACCCTGTCACTTGAAAGCCTTCTGGGTTTGGGAAAAAAAAGATAGGCAAACCCTAACCACTTTCTATTTACCTTTAAGCAGAGTTATTTGATACCGCAGAAGATGCAGAAGATGCATTAAATGTGTTAAATCCCTTTCTATATCGTTGTGCTCTTGCTACGAGAACTAATGCACCCAAGGCAACAAAAACTCCAGCAGTTACTGCATACATATACATAATATCAGCCATACGTGAATTTTTGATCGATAAAGTTATTATTCTTATATCACAATGGAACCCAGCCAAATGATAGTATCATAAAATGTCAGGGAAATGTCAGGTTGAAGTCTTTGTCTGCACTAACCGATTGCAGACTTGAAGTCTGTTTATAAGAAAAGGTTCCCTTTACTGTATAGGTTATTTTGCCACTTACCATCTTATCCCAGATAGGTGCTATCGCGTTGTTTCGTTCCGATACTTGTTTATCCTTTAAGGTGACGGTGCCGTTGCTTATGATAGGATAAATTCCCTGTGAAGAAGTCACAAAACCTTCTAGTTTCTCACCTATGTCTCCAGAAACAATACGTTTATCATTTGCTAAAAGATTATACTCTATTGATTCGAGAATTACAGTTCCTCGAGTAGGATTATAGGCGTTGAAGAGAATCTGAATATCAGCAGCATTATTATTAATTTTGTTAACAGTAATATTCTTGATAGAAAGACTAAGCGGTACTGAATCTTTTAGCGAATTCTGGTTGATTTGTTGTTTATTGGGAGTAGTATTTCCGCCAAACAGTCCTGTACTCATAATAAGGAATATTGCTATACCCAATATTGCAATACCTGCGCCTAACGCGTAAATAGCCTTTGTATTCATATACTCTAATATAGGATATTGCTTATCCCTTTTAACTATGAGCACCTTAGCTTTATAGTATTATACGTAGTAACTATCGGAGCATAATTGCTGTAACATTTTTTTGATACCAAGCAAGTATGTTACAACCAAGAAAGACATTTCTACGAGCATATAAAGCATAAAATCACGATATAAAATAATAGAATCTATTTTTTAAAACATATTCATATAAGAAATAATCATCTTTACTATAAGCAATATTTTCAGATGAGTACATAATATGAGCATTGATCTTAGTTCTATTGCTTCTACTGCAACATCAGTTGGCTTTGGTGGAATTACAGGTTTCTTAATCGGGTTTGCAGTTAAAAAAGTAATGAAAATAATATTGGTGGTAGTTGGATTAATATTTGTTGCTTTTGTATCTTTAGAATATCAAAAAATAATTACTGTCAATTGGAATAAGATTCAAACAGGAGTTACCGAAGCTTTAGGTAATGTAACAGCGGATCGAGTTCCCGGAAGTACTGACCACATTTCGACCACATTGAGTAACTTTGGAATTCCATTAACTGGAAGTCTAACGGCAGGATTTGTTATAGGTTTCACTAGAGGATAATTTGTACACGTATGTATGAGGTATAGTAATTGTATACAAATGCGTTTTCCTGTAAAGTTAGCATTACTTTCAGTCTAATCAGAAAAGGTGGTTTATATTGATAATTTGACATAAAAAAACATTATATCTTTTCTACTTATCTCAGCAAGACATAACGTTTCATATAGGTCTGTAATTGGACAAAATATAAAATATTATAAATATAATGACTCCAAATATTTTGATGTGGAGTCGTCAACAGCAATACGGTACAAAATTAATCAGTTGACAGACAGTGGTAACAGTATAAGTCTTGCTCTAGTGGAAGATATAGAGCTTGAGGCCGTCACTCAGCAGCAATTGATGCTAGAAGCTATTGATAGAGCAATAACTGACAAGGACGTAAAACAACAAATTAAACCAATTTTAGAGGCAATTCTGACATCGCAGCCCCAGACGTTAATTAAAAGTTATCCTCAGACTGTTATTCAGATGACAATGCCTAAGCGACGTTATGAAAGGATAGGAAGTCCTCTTGTAGGTGAAAGAGTGTTAATAGATATAAGAGGCGAAAAATGAGAATATTTAGTGACATGAAAATATAATCAGTAGTAATTATAGAGCATCATTAAAACTATGTATAAATTAAGAACAACTTTTGGATATATCGAGTGAGAATCATTTTCATCATTTTAGGTTCAGGATGAGTGTGTATCAGCTATGTGCAGTTCTAAATCCTGTATTGAATAAATAGGAAGAGAACATGTAAAATTTCTGCATACAAGAGCACATTCTTCAATAGATTCACCTTTCTCTTCCTTGCTTGATGGTATTCTATTCATAAAGAAAGGATACTTTTGAAGTTGTTCCAACTGCAAATTACCGTTTATGGTTGCTATAATTCCGTTTGGAATAAATTGTTGGTTTAACCATGTCAACATAGGTGAGTCATGTTTGTTTTCTGCCTTTCTTATAATTATTATTTCCACTGGTTTTTTTATATAAAGGTAAATTGATACAAGAAGCTGTCCAAATCCAAATGGGTTCTCTGCTGCAGTTCGAGCACCTGCTTTCATTATCCGTTCCGCTTTATCTAAATAATCATTGTTCTCAGTTACATAGTACAGTCGAAGTAGATTGGAAGCTGCCACCGAATTACCGCTAGGAATTGCAAGGTCATAAAGACTTTTTGTTCTGACGATCAGCTGCTCATGATCATCAGAAGTAAAGTACAGGTTCCCATCTTTATCATCCCAAAAGTGTTGCAGCATGGAGTTTGTAAATATTATTGCCTTCTCAAGATATTCGGGTTTTGAATCGACTTCGAAGACATCTAGTAATGCATTAACATAAAATGCATAATCATCAAGATATGCATTAAGCTTTGAAACTCCATTTTTAAATGTTCTCTGTAATCTTGTATTATCTCTCTGTACAATCTTAGTCTCAATGAAATTTATTGCCTTGATTGCAGCTTCAAGATACTTCTTGTTATTGGTTACTTGATACCCTTTTATAAAACCAGATATCATCAATCCATTCCACGAAGTTAGGATTTTATCATCCCTACCAGGCTTTACACGCTTTTCTCTAAGTTCAAAAAGTCTTTTTGAGGCGTCACTAATTATGCGTTCAATTGTCTCAGGTGTTCTATTGTATCTCTGACCCAGATCCTTCATTGAAGTTCTAATATTGAGAATGTTCTTGCCCTCAAAATTTCCTCCTTGTGTTACGCCGTAATATTCACAAAAAATGTTCGCAATTGTCTCATCACCAAGATTATTAAAAATTTCTTGCTTTGACCAAATGTAGAATTTGCCTTCCTCACCTTCTGAATCAGCATCCTGGGCGGAATAAAATCCGTTCTCTGGGGATGTCATTTCTCTCATCACATAATCCAGTGTTTCCGTAATTATTTTCAGATATTTTTCATTACCGCTTATTTGATAAAGTTTTGAATATAACTGACTTAGCAATGCATTATCATAAAGCATCTTTTCAAAATGGGGTACAAGCCATTTCTGATCTGTAGAATATCTAGCAAAGCCTCCACCAAGGTGGTCATAGATGCCACCATTAGCCATCTTATCTGCTGTAAATTTTACAAAGTCCCTAAACCTCGTAATACCAGAAATATTATAATAATAAAGCATGAACAGAAGGTTAGATGGATTTGGGAATTTCGGAGTCTGACCAAAACCCCCATATACTGGATCGCCCATCTGTAGCAAACCTACGGCGGCCTCATCCAGAATTGATCGTTCGAGATTGATGTTATCTGCTTGGCTTTCGACATCTTTTGCCGTATGTGTTAATGCTTGCAGGAACTCCTTGGTTGCAGAGTTAATTTCATCCTTTTTGGTTTTATAAACTTCAGCCAGCTGATTTAAAATAGTGCCAAATCCAGGTGTACCATACCTGCTATATTTTGGAAAATATGTTCCTACATAGAAAGGTTTTTGATCCGGAGTAAGAAATACTGATAACGGCCACCCTCCGGTACCTGATGTCAGTTGACTAACCCTTTGATATATATCGTCTATATCGGGTCTTTCTTCTCTATCTACTTTTATATTTATAAAATTTTCATTCATTATTTTAGCGATTTCTTCATCTTCAAAAGATTCGTGAGCCATTACGTGGCACCAATGGCAGGCGCTGTAGCCTATACTCAAAAAAATGGGCTTGTCTTCTTCCTTTGCTCTTTGCAGAGACTCTTTTCCCCATGGATACCACTCTACGGGGTTATAGGCATGTTGTAGAAGGTAAGGACTGCTCTCGCTAATGAGCCTATTGGCCCTAACCTTATTGTTGTTATCATCATTGTTGCTAGGTCCATATTTTTGCATAGATAAAGTTCGCTATAATGTTATTTAAAGGAGGTGAAAATGCTCACACAATCATTAATGATATATGCCTACTTATGTTACTTGTAATTACCAAGTCCAGAATAATAAATCAGTACATCGTCCAGCTACTCTTAGTATTTCGTCTGACTAGCAATATAACTTTGCATGGAGTAATCTACTCAATATCATTGGTAAGCTAAATATAAGACATTAAATAGAATCACTCAAAAACGACGTGATTCATACTACACTGGTATGGCCAATTAGTTAATTGAGGACGATCTTTGTTTAGCCTACTAAAATATAAATTAGTCTTGTACATCCAAAATGTAATGTAATATCAAAATAAACCTTTTAATTATTTTTATTCTTGTCTTGTGTCACGTTGTAAGGTCAAGGATCGCTTGCGCCATGTCCCCCTTTGCATCAGTTAGCGCTTGTACTGCTTTTTCTTTTGTGACATTTGCTTGCTGCATAACAAGAATTATATCTTCTTCCTTAAAAATTGGAACGTCTCTTTTCTTTTCTTCTATGTCTGTGGCCACAACCTGAAAAATGGTGTTATCTTTTCCTTTCATTTCTATAATCTGAGGTTTAATAAGGTATATCTCCTTAGTCTCAGTTTTGATAATTACTTCTTCAATGTCCCCAAGATCCTTCATTTCCAGTCCCATTTTATCCAACATTCGTCTCATTTCACGGTTGCCGCCACGCATCATTTCAATTATTGTTTATTCATTCGCCTTTTTATTCCTTCTCTAACTTTAACGGCAACGCCACTGTGGTATTTTTTTATTAAATTGTGCCCAATTAGTGCTGTACCAACTGCAAGCACATTGTCGTTCATATCTATAACTGTGACCTCTGATCCAACTTTAACATTTAATCCACACCAGTCTACATGTTTACAAAATAAAGATCTTCCTTCGCTAACAAAAGGTACTGCTTCATAAGTTGGGATTATGCAGTTATCCCTGAATTGTTTTTTTGTTAAAAATAGTTTTGCACCATGTATTGTTAAAGCTAATCCACCATCGGCTCTAAGAGTCGCAATTAATCGATTTTCGATGCTAAAACTTTTAATTCGGCCAGTTCTTTTCGAATATTCAAAATGAAGATCTGATCCTACTAGAGAATCACAAACGCCGTGTCCAAAAATAGCGTCTATGTGGCAGTATATCTTTTCTTGCGGATTTAGCGGTATCGGCTTCAATGGTGTATTAATTCTCATTATTAGAGATAAATTTTATCTAGCTATCTCGTCTAAACACTTATGAAGAAATAGTGAGTTTATTTATATGAATGAATAGAAGACTCCTCAGACTTTTTTTGGTCTGAGCCTATTTTCTTGATCAATTCTCTTATCCTCTTCTGCTGCTCTTGAAATATCAAAGCCATAACCAATGATTCTGCAGAAGACTATGTAAAGTGAGGAAGAGAGGTGCGAGAAGAGTAAGGATAAAGAAACAAAACGCTCTACTAATTGATATCACACAATTAAACTTACCACTTTGGTAATTTTAGTTCTTTTTTAAACAAAATACTTCAATTAAGATTTTGGATATTTCTATTTGAAATATCTATCCTAGATCCCAATTCTGCAGAGCATCATTCATATAATTTTTTTGTTAGCAATAAACTTTAACTTGATGCAAGATATGATCTCTTGAATCTGAATTCAAAATTATATCCTCTAGTCTATTGGCTTGTTTAACAGCCCTTAGGTCACATTGAGATATTGATGATTTTTCATCATTAACTATAGGAGACATAAGATCCCCTTTAAAGTTAGCATGTCCAATTCCTAGAGCATGACCCAACTCATGCAAAGCGATTTGTTCTATTCCACGAGTACTCAAGGTACTGCCAAAAGCAGTCTTCGCCAACGTTATTTTCACACTAGTGATAAATCCATTGTTATCAAAACTAGATACTGACTTTCCACCTGCCACAAGAGGAACATCGTTTGTTGATAATTTAGAGGCACTGGAATCTGTCTTAATTTTGCTGGCTTTGGTTTTGAAATTTATCTGTATGTCAGCCTTGTTTGCGTCTCCTGCACTAGCAGGAACAAGTTTTAGATTTAGATGTTTAATATTTGCATTCCAGTGGTCTATAGCATTAAGAACCGTGTGCTTCAATTCTGAATTAGCACCATCTATCTTATAAGTTAACACACCACCAGTAAGTTCTTTATTCCATGTACAACAAACCTGTATAAAATCGGACAAGGATTCTTTATTATCATTATTCTTCTTTTTGCCATGATCTTGCGATGATGACTGGTCTGCTGAAGCAATATGACTATCTTTACTAAATAACAATGTGGGAATACTTAACATTAAAATTAAACCTATACCCAGTGTCAACGGTAATAACACTAAGAATATTTTCAGCAATTGATTGATGATTAGCGTAGTAAATTCTCTTATATGTATTACATCAACCAGATTAGTATAATATGTTATAGAAATTTTCGCTTTATATAAACCTGATCCAGTAATTATTGCACTATTTGGCTCTGATACTGTTGGGTTGTTACATGTAGCATATGTAGCATATGTTTCCTCGTCATCTTATAAAAAAGGTAAGTTACCGCATTTAGCACAGAAAAAATTCCGGCGTCTTGGCTTGTGCAGATTAAGGTGATGGTCATGCATTACTAGCTCAATATCCAGAAGATAAAATCAATAGAATATTACAAACATTTCTTTCTACAACATGCTCTATCTAGTTTATGAAAGAATCACCTCATTCCCTGCCGTAATGTAACTGAATACTTATTCATGAGTAGATAAATTAACTGATATTTCAAAAAATTAAAGATTCTCTATACAAAGCATATGCACAAACGAGAGGAGAATTGAGGAATTAATGAGGGACATAGTCAATCAAACAAGGAGAAAATCTGAGGTAGATAAACTAGTTGAAGGAATGTTTTACAATTAGAATCTAGGAAAATATTTAATTTGAGGCATGTAATGTTGTTAGGAAAAGACTAAATTACATTATAAAAATACTTTAAGCATTGGCAAGTTGCGAGTTGTGTGGTCGTCAAATATCTGATGGAAAAAAAACAGCAGTTTTGATCGATGGCACAATATTCAATGTTTGTATGCAATGTTCGAGACGTGGGAAACCATATGTACCAGTTGAATCTACTAAAAAGAAAAGTGTTGTTACATCCATTTCAAGGAAATCCACTCCAAAAATTCGTATGACGGATGAGACAATACTTGATCCAGAATTCGCAAGGATAATTAGGGACGCGCGTATGAAAAAAGGTTTAACACATGAGCAACTTGGAGCTCAAATGAACGAGAAAGCGACATTATTAAAAAAATTTGAGAGTGGTACATTAAAACCAGATGAGATATTTGCTAAAAAATTGGAAATATTTCTAGGAATCAAGGTATATACAAACAGTCCGGAAGACGAAAAATAAGCGGTTAATTACATCTCATATATGTATGAGTTTCAGAGAATACACTCTATCAGTGAACCATCGAGCATTGTGAAGGAATAACAATCCCAGATGATATACTCCATATTGACAAAACAAGGTTTGATAACAATCTTTAAAATTCTGTATGCAAAAAGATGATTGTGCTCTAAATGGTAGCATATCTAATAGAATTCTTTATGTTGGTTATATTTTGCTTAGACAAGATATTTACGGTATCCCTAAAGATTAATTTTTGCAGCGAGTATGTAACAATAAGGCATTATACCTTATGAATCATAAAAGAGATGCTAGGACGGTAAGTCGTTAGATGAAAGTGGCAGTACTTAGAATAGGTCATAGGTTTGTACGTGATGATCGTATAACAACCCATGCAGCATTGGTTTCTAGGGCATTTGGTAGCTATAAGATCTACATGACAGAAGTGGACGATTCAATAAAGGAAACTCTTAATAGAGTATCTGCAAGATGGGGTGGCCTAACTGAATTCAGAATAGAAATTATCAAAGACCCACTAAAATTAATACGGAAATGGCAGAAGGATGGTGGAAAAGTTATCCACCTTACGATGTACGGCATCAATATTGATGATGTGGTATGTACTATTAAAAAGGAGGATAAACGCATTTTAGTGATTATCGGAGCAGAAAAGGTTCCCGGAGAAATTTATGAGCTTGCTGACTATAATGTTGCAATAGGACACCAACCACATTCTGAAATTGCTGCTCTTGCGATTTTCTTGGATCGTCTATTTAAGGGTAAGCAACTAAGAAAAAACTTTAGTGGAGCACAATGTAAGATAATTCCAATGTCAAGAGGTAAAAGGGTTGTTCAAATGGAAGGCGGCTAATATATTATGATGCATTTTTATTTATCACCAATTAATGTATCATTTTTGTTATATGATATTAAATGACGGCTCGGATATCTAACTAATTGTTTGGCTTTCTTTTCGACATTTGGAGAAGTAGTGGGAGTGGGACAAGAAGTAGGTGCGGAGGAGTAGAATAATAAGTATCTGTAGAGCAAGCATACGAATCTGCAAAATTATCTGGCTTATCAATACTAGGTAGCCTTTTCACTCCCATCAAAAAATACTTTCTATATCATCATGTATTTTTTCTGTATATGCATATGCATTGCAAACCTTATCATCTTCAAGTACACCCATTATCTTTACGCCAATATACTCCTTCTTAATGAAAAGACACCAAGAGCAATAGTAGCAAATGCGGTTCCAACCAGCACTAATATATCCTGTGCCAAACCTTCGGTGGAACTATAAAAGATTGAAGTCTGCAATGCATGAGTTCCATAGAATGTAGGAATAAAATGAGCAACTGTTTGAAGCCATGAGGGAAGGAAGGCAGCCACAGTAATACCGCCACTTAGAAAAAAGAGATCTATTGAGAGTGGAACACCAACTGCAGTGACTCGCTGAAAACGTCGTGCCGCTGATCCTATGGCTACACCTATGCCAACGCTGGCAAGAGCAATCAACATTATTATCATTATAGTAGTAAGCCAATATAGCAGGCCCGGTGGCCTTAGATAGCCTGTTATTGCACCTATTACCAATACTACAGCAGCTACAAGCAGAGTGGTAAGCCATCCTGCTATTAGCTTACCAGCAATAATACTGCTTTTAGAAATTGGTGCTAGCAAGAGTTCTTTAACCGTTGAGTCTTCCCATTCCCTAGCAGTAGCTAACCCTGCATTTACAACGCCAGCGGTAGTTAACAAAAGTACCATGTTTGGAACAATCTCAAATCTAAGCAGGTCAACATCTTGCTTCCTTAAGTCAGTCTCTTTGACACGGATTTTGATAGGGTTGTTGACGTTATTGTCATTGTCATTGTTATTATGGCCTTGAGTTCCAGAGTAAAATTCACTAATGGCAGCAGAAAGAGATCGACGAAGGTCGTTTGTAAAGTCCAAATTAAGGTTATTTATGTGAATAATAACTGGACCAGATTTGTGTGTATTAAATGCAATATCAAAGTTAGAAGGTATAGTTATGATTGCTGCTACTTGTATAAGTTTTAGTGCTTGCTCTGCTTCCTCTTGTTTTGAAGTTACAAGGGAAACCTTGAATGCGTCAGAGTTATTAAGTATATTTACAAATTCTTGGGCATGGGGACCATTATCCTGTACTACTAAAGCTACAGGGTTACGTCCTACTGCCTGAGCTCCAAAGTAAAGGATGATTATGAATGCTATTGCAGGAAGAATAGTAGCAGTAATGGCTGCTGGTTGTCTAAGCCATACACCAATGTCCTTACGTACAATAGCTAGTATTGCACGCAGGGATTTTGCTGCTGTCATAATGATCATTATTAACGCAGAGCTGATTCTCCTTTAGTACTACGAAGAGAAATGAAACTGCCAAGTACCGCTGCTGCTGCAAATCCAATTAGTATGATTTTATCGTATAGTGGGCTCGTCGGTGTAGTTGTAAAGTCATGAAAAGCATGTTGAAATATTGCAATACCATAATACACTGGCTGAAATTGAGTTATAAAGGCAATAGCCGGGTCTCCCCAAATAGCTGGACCAAATGCACCGCTTAGAAAGAAGATTGGTATTGTCAGACCAATACTCAGAGGTATAACTGATTGCCTGCGACGTACAAGCGTACCAACTAGCGTCCCTAAAGCCACAAATGTTAGCATAAGTATCAGCGTAAATCCAAGCAATTCATCCCAATGTACTGGCCAAACACCAATCAAAAATACAATCACGATTATCACAACTAGAACAGAAATGGAATTAAGTACTAGCGCACCTAAAATCTTGCCAAGTTGAATGGCCCATTGTCTAGCGGGCGACAATACTAGCTCTTTGATTGTGCCATTTTCATATTCTCTGGCCGCATTAGCCCCAGCTTGGAGCAGTCCACCAAGCATAATACTTACGACCATTAGGCTTACAACAAGATATTGAATATACCCAGTATCATGGGAATAAGTATCTATTTCGTGACCCTTTATCACTATTTGATTTGGAAAAGCATTTGCATAAAATGAAGTTATTGCTAATGGTACTGCCCTCCTAATATCATTTGTAAAATCAACATCAAGGTTATTAACAACAACAGGTAGCTTTACTTCAGCCCCCTTCTGTAATGAGCTATCAAAGTTAGCAGGAATGGTAATGATTGATACAATCCTGCCTTGCCGCATAAGATCTTGAGCCTCACTAGCGCTAGTTTGTTGTATTATAAATGAATGGGAGTGTTTCATTGCCGATACGAATTGCATAGCATAAGGACCATGATCCTCGAGAACGACTGCTGTAGGTGCTTCGCCACCTGTAAGAGCAAATAGTAGAAAAAGAAGCAAAAAATTGATAGGAATGATAATACTTGTTACCATAAAGGCCCGTTCCGTTAAAGAGCTTCGAATATCCTTTTGGGCCATTGATAAGATTACATGGAGAGTAAGATTATTTCTGAGTCCAAAGTTATTAATTATTGAATCCATGGTCATATAGTTTACCTATTTGATTTC
>JBKPEX010000405.1:0-3981 GCA_046728625.1 Thermoproteota archaeon | reverse complement strand
GGAGCACAAAACATAGCCCTCAACTAATGCTGGTATCTTATCCTGACTACATATATCCTGAGTCTTCATACCTCAGATAAAATTATCCAATGAGTATTCGGCAGTTAACTCGAAGCCAGATTTTCTGTGTACCTTCTAAATATATCTACCTAGATCTAGGTTGCATGTTTGTCGATTCTGAGTACTGCTTATCTTTTTAGGCACCTGGGCCAGTGATTTTTATTAGCTAAATTCTCCTCCTCTTGGAGAGATAGCATTACTTTTATGAAAAATCTGATATTACCTTAGCGGCCTTCAAAGCCCCCTCGCTAATTATACATGCAGTACGATTTAAATTAAGAGCCTCTTCGATTAGTGTTTCTAGTCTAAAAATGTCTTGATATTTATATCCGAAACGTTTAGCCCCGGACTCTTGTTCAAAATGATCTTTTATCGGAATGAAAATTCCCGGCGTACCATAGGCTCTCGACTCATCCATCGTTGAACGACCTGCCAACGAAATTACAACGTCAGCAGCATAGATGTATTCATGTAGGTTATCTATAAATCCCTTAATGTGGATATTATCAGAAAGTTGTGGGGTTAGAGTAAGCAATGGACCAGCAACGACAACTAGATCAAGATCTAATCTTTTTCTGACTTTCTCAAATGCTTCTAATGATTTATCAATCAGTTGTCGTCCAGCATCTGTACCCCCTACACTTACTACAATCGTCTTCTTATCAAAACCTAACCTCTTGCGTACAGCATTTCTGTTGGGATCAACTTCTCTAACTATCGGTCCTACATGAATAATGTTCCCGTCATCAGTTCCAAAATCAGGTATAATAACGCAATCACATTTACTAATAATATTACGCATAGATTTGTTCATCTTTTTTTCAATTAGAGATAGCAGGCCATGGGTGAAATGCGTCTCAGTTATATCCGAAATTAGTATACGCTTTTTATTTAATTTGGCGGCAACTTGAATGGAAGCCAAATCTTCATCACTAACTATTATGTCCGGTTGTCTGCTAGTAACAATATCTTCGGAAATTCTCTTGCAATCTCTATAATATGATAAATAGCGAAGAAGCCATATTAAGGGACGACGTAGCTTACCACAGTCTATAAAAAAACCTTTTGGGTGATAAGCATTGACTACATCATATCCGTGTAATGAGATTAATCTATGCGCCGCTTCACCGCTTACAAAACTGATTTGTGCATCTGATCTAATTAGTTTTTTAGCGATTGCAATATCCCTTGTAGCATGACCTAAGCCGATAGGACTTGTAAAAAATAATAAGCTGGTCAGATTAATAACTACCGCTCGATTATATATCAATCTAATCCGAATCTAGCCACAAACATGACTAGTTGTAGAGAGACAGTGGCT
The DNA here is from genome assembly GCA_046728625.1 of Thermoproteota archaeon. Taxonomy (GTDB): domain Archaea; phylum Thermoproteota; class Nitrososphaeria; order Nitrososphaerales; family Nitrososphaeraceae; genus DASQQB01. The sequence continues at coordinate 2,600 of JBKPEX010000405.1, read as the reverse complement.
TGCTTGTTACGTTAGCTGGATCTAGTATTAATGGGAGACCAAGCATTGTTAGCCAAAGATAACCAAAGTATACTTTAACGATTAGTACATTTACTTCACTTGACCTTTGTGACTATTTAGAGTACTTTGACAACAAATAAAAGTAAATGTATAATCATAATCTATAAAGTAAAATAAGCCGATCCGCCATATCGAGTGGCATAGTCTATTAAATAGTAGAAGATAGATCGTAGACTATATGTCAAAAGATGAGTATCGTAAACTGTCACAGGACGAAGTAGAAAGTGAATTACAAAATCTCGAAGGCTGGATATTATCTAATGGTAAAATAAAGAGAGAATTTAAATTCAATACATTCGTTCAGGCCTTTGGCTTTATGACCAAGGTTGCAATGGAATCGGAGAAATTAAATCATCATCCGGAATGGTTTAATGTTTATAATCAACTTTCAATCGACTTAATAACTCATGATCTCGGCGGAATAAGTACTTACGACGTTAAGTTAGCAGGAATTATTAATAAGTTATACCAAAAAGAATAAAAAATTTATTTACCGTTCCAATTGAGAGATCAAAATACATAGTCATTGAAGATTCAACAAAGTGATAAGTTTATGACGCGGTAGATAAAATATACAGCAGCCGAACTAGCGTATCAAATAACGAAGCAATAAATCACGGGCGCTGTTTAATAGTGAAAAAAGTCGATAAGTTAGAAATGGCACTCCAAAGAATATCTTTAAGACATTAAAAAAAGTTTATTATCATATTTATGCTGATCGTCTTCTTTTGATTGCTGGACCAAAAAAAATGACGGACGGTATGCATTACCAGTTCTTGTTTTGATGTCTTAACGTTGAGTAAGTTAATATCGATGCCACTGTCTTGCAGTCTTCAATCTCTCCTTGAAGACATTTGTTTACCGCATCAGTAAAATCAACACTTTTTACTCTTATATTGTATTCATCATCATCCAGATCCATTTTTAGGGTCTTATTTAATTTCTTTAAGTTAGTGGCTACAAAAATATACATAGATTCTGTATCATATCCTGGAGCCAGGTACAAGTGTAATATTAAAGATAGAGTACCAGTATATCCTGTTTCTTCTGCCATCTCGCGTAACGCTGCCTTGTCAGGACTTTCATTTTTTTTGATTGTGCCTGCTGGTATCTCCAGCATTGTTTGTCCTGCACCGTGACGATATTGAGTTACTAAAAGGATATTATGATGGTGGTTTGTTATGGGAATAATTCCTACTGATGGTGGATGTTCAATGATTTCTTTTTCAATAGTCTGCGTAGGACTTAACTTAAACTTATCTATCCTGACAGAAATATCTCCAGAATAAACCTTTCTGCTCTTTAATGTCTTTACTAATTTTTTTGTCATTATGGTAAATATCTGGCTTGTTACACGGCTTATTATAATATTTTTGTCGATCGATTCTATAGATGTCAAGCAATACTTTTCACCATTATAGGGCTGTTATCCGTAATAGAAAGCTAATTTAGATGGTATGGTACAACAAAGACCGTACAGTTACATGTATAATATCCTTAATGAAGGAGCCATAATTGTGCCTAAATCTGTAAGACCTATTATAGAGTACGAAGAAACTTGTTTAGGAAGTAAGAAAGGAGCCACAAAACAGTTTCGATATGGTAATTTACACATTCGAGAATATGATGATCACTACGCTGTCCATCTTGATAAGGTCAACCCAAAAATAGATCCATTAGGTCATCTATTAATCGACGCTCCACAGTACCTGATAGGTGCATTAACTGCTCTAATTGTGGGAGAACGAGTGGGTTCTAGTGTATATAATCATAGTATAACAAAAGGCAAGAATCACATGGCTAGTATGCAAGAAGGTGTGATAGCTGGATTACTCTCGGGTTTAATATCGGGGACAACAAATTATCTGGCCACTGACACAATTGTGAAAATTAAAAGAAGAAGAATACGAAATTTACAGATTGAAAAATTATCGCAATTTGGAGAAATTCTCTCATAGCAAGAATATTGAGAAAAGTCTTTTAGCAAACTATCACAAATCCCTTTGCATATTTTCTTTCACGTCACCATCTGCCTGATATAATTACTCTAAAAAGCACGCCAAAATATATGCTTAGAACGGAGTATATTTCGACGGTGATATGATTATAAATCACGAGTAGACGAGGTAAACGAAATCGCGAAAAAATAACACGTAAAGTCCGTTATCTCTTTTTGGAAATGTTGTTGCGTGGCCTGAATAAGAATATCAAGAGATTTGCGTCCTAGTCTTAAATTGAAATACATTAGGAGCTCATCTATGATAAGAGTAAATTAAAAAGTAGTAGAGACCACTTTCCTATCTAGAATGGCTTTGCATCATCGTTGCTTCTATGCTCTGCCATAATAACTCCGGGTTACGCAGATCTGCTACACTACGGCTTCGTCAATCTATACGACTTTTTTATAACCATCACGTTAGCTAGAAACTATAATTTACAGCACTGGTATCGTATTTGAACCCAAACTAGGAATTCTCAAAGTCACAACGCCTTCAGAGTACGTTGCCGTCCCAACTACGTTTTCGTCGTCACTGATTGAA
>JBKPEX010000385.1:0-1170 GCA_046728625.1 Thermoproteota archaeon | reverse complement strand
CTATCTAGAGTTGCAATAGGTATTAGAATTACCAGAGATAAGTAAAAGCTTTACTTAATAGTACAGCAACTAATTATCCCCAACATAGAGTGTTATAATCGTATGAATTTGATGTTTTAAACAATTTTATAATTGGGGGATAATGATTGACTAATTAAAGACTATATGGTTCACTCCTTTCGATTGTCTAGTGTTGATAAAATCTCAGATGCTGACATAGTAATAATTGGTATACCAGATGAATCGAAATCTCATGCTAAAAGAAAAGGAACTAGTACCGGACCTGACGTTCTTCGTATGACATCCAATGAATCAGAATTTTTTGAAAGAGATGGTAAAATCATTCCTATCTGTCCATTGCGTGGTAGCACTGATAATAAACACATATTAGATTATGGAAACACTAACAAAGAAGATCTGCATCAGTTAATCTTTGATTTAGTTTCAGCTAAAAAAATACCCATTGTGGTGGGTGGTGATCATTCTCTTACTACTGTAGTTTTACAAGCAATAGGAGAGGTATATGATAAAATTGGAATGCTTTATTTTGATGCTCATCCGGACTTTGTTTCTTCTACCACAAACTATTATGGATCTGTGTTGACTGATTCTTGCAAATGGATAGACTTTACAAGGAGCTTACTGATTGGGACAAGGGCTGCTGAACCTGAAGAGTTGGAAAACGCAGAGAATGTTGGATTAGAAGTCATTACACCATTGGATATAACAGAGTGGGGAATTATGAAAACTGCCGATAAGATTAGATCTAAAAATATCCAAGGTAAAAAATATGTCTCAATTGATCTTGATTGTCTGGATCCTGCATTTGCTCCTGGAGTTTCTTTGCCTTCGCCTTGTGGATTATCAGGTGTTGAGCTTATCTATCTTGTAAAACTGGCAGTGGAGACAGGCATTGTTGGGATGGATATAGTAGAGCTTTCCCCAGGCTTTGATATCAACAATATTACAGCTAATTTAGCCGCTAGAATTCTATTAGAGTCAATTGCTTCTATTAAGCTACCTTAGTTGGGACAAAAAATAAAATTTGCACTATCTGTTTTGAGCATATATCATTCATTGTTACAATCTTATCTTTTTCAACGAGTGCTTATAAATAATAATAAGGATAAGAATAAGAATAATTTTACTGCTGGATGAAGTATTAATAGA
>JBKPEX010000332.1:0-1310 GCA_046728625.1 Thermoproteota archaeon | reverse complement strand
CAAGTCTTGTAGTGTATCTATCCCTTGTAACTGGAGAATTCATTGCATATTGGAATATTAAATAGGGATCTGAATACGATTGATTCTCTTTTGTTTGTCTATCCTCTTTCTCTTTTTCTTTTCCTGTTACTATCAATTCTTTTTTGATTTCACCATATTATTGGTAAAACCCACTAAAAAGCAATGATATCACGATGGGCCCAAGGGGGTTTGAACCCCTGCCCGACCGGTTATGAGCCGGTCGCTCTGCCAGGCTGAGCTATGGGCCCCAAAAAGCGGTAAGTGCTCAGGTATATATTTGATTTTAGTGTTGCGCGTATCATGCATTTAGGACATTATTAATCCAACTTCATCACATGCAGTCTACGCCACGTATTTCTCTTGCACTGAATCCAATAGTTTGTTTTGAGCCTCTAATGATCTAACTGCAGATTCGAAGACACTCTTTGTTTTGCTTTCATCTGCAAGATTTTGCAGCATCTGTCTCCAATTCGCAGCATGTCTAACGTCCACTTGCTCATGTATTTCGAAATATCTTGTTGTATTTCCATTGTCATGGCTATTATCAACCCCATAGAATTTTTTTAGACCTTCTAATTTTGATCTGCTTATCTTTGGTATTTCCATTTCGTATGCGTACATAGCTCCTGCACCCTCTTCGAGTGAAAAAGATGTTAAATTTTTCAATTGAGAGACAGCGTCATTAGTTTTTCCGCTACCTTGATAATCCAGGAGCTCCTCTTTTGGAACTCCTAATCCAACAGCAAACTTTACCCAAAGGTCAATATGCTCTGATTCCTCGTTTAGAGTCTCTGTCAGAACGGCCTTTACAGAAGGATCATTTGTAAGCTGAGAAATGTTTTGGACAAACTGTGGAACTGACTTTACCAGTTGAAAATATTCCTTCGAATATCCTTTGAGATGGTCATTTGTTAGCTCACCCTCTGACCACATTTTGTAAAATTTATGCTTTAAAAGACTACATTTTTCTATTTGTAAATTAATTTGCTCTATCACGTCATTCATAAAGAGGATTACTCAATCGAATAGAAAAACATTTTGCAAACTTTGGTAAACAAATGAATAGTTATTTCAACTACTGTAGCACTGGATTTATCCAATCCCGATTTTAATACACGTTTTAATATTACGGTGCGCGCTAATACTCCTATGTAACCCAGTCCTCTTAAGAAAAGATTTTATGTGAAATGAATTCCTTTTTCTTCTGCACAGATTATGTGCCTAGGCGCTCCGGTGGTGTAGTAGCTAATTTTCCCTTGTAATCTGTGGGATTACAGCCGCACAATCCG
>JBKPEX010000048.1:0-4285 GCA_046728625.1 Thermoproteota archaeon | reverse complement strand
TATTCCATCCACTATGACATTTCCTACAAATCCTAGAAATATGATAGCGTCTGCAATTGATCAAATACGTAATAGCACTGGATCTGGTGGGCATAACAATACCAATTCTAGTATAGTCAGAGATTCTGCTACAGTTTTGCTAGGGATGAAAGTCATTCCATCTAGAGATTTTATACCTCTATATGATAGCACTCCCTATAAAATAATGAATGGTCATTTAACTGCCAAACTTCCATGCGACCTAAATTCAAAGAGCCAATTACAAATACTAATTGGGCATATACCAAACTTAAAAGCTGTGCAATTAGAACTGGTTAAGGAGTTATCGAAACCCGGAGATGTATGTGTTTATCATATAGATCTACCACCAAAATCATTAAATTTATCGTCACCACTTCCATCTTCTTCAGGATTGCAAGCTAGCAACGCCACTATTACTGTCATGCCTGGTATTACAGACTTGGCAATACAAAATCCTACGGGTAATCCAATACGGCTTCCATATACAACTGCTGTAGTGATAGGCATAAATGAGATCATGCCAATTAACCACCAACTATCCAATGAGTATTTAAAGAAAAGCAATTTTGGAAACAGTACGAATAGTAATAATTTTGATACCGATAGCAATATGTCTACTCCCCAAAACTCAAATATCGATAATAATAATAGTAGTAGTATTAGCGTTACTAATGAGCCTTCTAATACCACTAACTTAACGAAGTAATGTTTGCTTTCAGAGCATATAATATCTACCAGAATTCTTTGTGTATTATTCATGTGAGAACTATGCAGAATGGCATTAATATGCCGCCTATTGCTACAATGGCGGGATAGGTTAATAAGAACAAAATGACTATATTTATTTCGATATTATAAACAAATGCAGAGTCCAGATAATAACAGTCGTGACAGTGAACCTGCAAAGTTAAGAGGTAAAACCGCTATAGATAACGAGCACAAAGCTATTTTGAAGGAAGATGAACGAAGGATTAACATGAAAATATCTGCTATTTATGGGGTAGATCAGGAAGAAGCAGGTGAAATTCATGTGAATTACCATATAGAAAGAATATTCTCGTTACTTTTCTCCAGAGCAAAAAAACATGGCATGATCGAATCGATGATTATCAACCGAATAAAAGAGTTGAATATTGGTGGACTAGCCTATATGGTCTCACAAGGGGAATTAGCAGAAATGGCCGCCGCAGATATATTATATAAAGAACTGTGCTATACTGAATATGATGATAGAAGCATAAAAGATGATAGATATATCAGCTTTTACGGTTAGATATCTACGCATAAATTTTAGCCTTGGTGTATATTTATAATTAGAATTCTATATTCGTAGGACTGTTTCAAGCGAAAATTTCAAACTGTAATTTTATTTCTAGATCAAATCTAATTCTCCTTGCATCCATCTATATCAATTTCCTATATTTTCTTATGATCGTCTACTATCAATATACTTCCTTTCATATTATTTATAAACGGCCTAGACATTACCGGCGCCATTATTGTTGTTACGAAACCAATAACAACAGCTACCGAAAACATTGTGAGATCAATTATCCCCTCAGCAAATCCTATAGATGCAATTATCAATTCTACCATCCCTATAGCATTCATTAAAAAGCCAACCGCAAAACTTGCCTCTCGCGAAAATTTTATAAGTCTTGCACCGAGGAAACCTGCTCCAACTTTTGTTAATATAGCAACACTAAGTAATGTAACGAATAAGGGGACATGATTGCTATGGACCATATGATGTAAGGGCTATGGCCACGGAACAACTTTTCGTAAACGTGGTAATCATCCTTGTTTCTGCAAATTGCTTGGAGAGATCTTGGAAAACAACGGTTTTAAAGTGGATTCATTTTCTAATCCAATGTTTGCGCTAGAGAATTTTGTGCCTGGCTTATATGATCTTTTGATTTCTTGATATTAAAATGCCTCAAATGGATGGTTTTCAATTATACCGAAAAATAAGAGACATTGATGGTAAAATAGAAGTATGTTTTATGACTGCTTCCGAAGAACATTATGAAGATTTCATCGAATTATTTCCTATCTGGAATGCGAAAAATTACTTCCTTAGTAAGCCCATATCAGCAAGTGTATTGGTAGAATACGCGATGGAGATGACAACAAATAAGATCTATTAATTTACTGTAATGAGAACGTAGTATCACAGCGAATAGGAAAAGTTGTATCCTCTAGAGAAGTATTTTTCTTAGCTTCGCTCTCCAATTAAACAATATAATGTGGGGGATTTCGTATTTACATCTAGACTTAATCCTATCCTCCTTTTTGTAAATTCCTAGAGCAGTTTTTTGAATCTATTCACAATAACCAGTGGTGCTTTCAGATTCTTGGTTGATGTCATCCACGGACAAATAAACAACATAAAAAAATGTAGTGGGTATATACATCGTTCTAAAGGAACCTGTGCTAGACCTTAAGAAAATGAAATGCAGTTGTTGCTTACCAGACGATAACCCATAGGTGTTAAGGATCTACTGGTATTACTGCACCATGTATGTTGCTAGCTTAGTTTTTCCCCTTATGTTGCTAATGGTAAGAGAAATGGTTCTAGCTTTCCAAATATGCATGTCGAGTCTTTTGGACAACTTATTTTTGTCTGTGAGATCTGGCAGTTTATATCATGTATTTCTATATCCTTATTGTGATCGCCAACATTTGCACATTTATTTTCTGCCAGGATTTTGGTCTGCTTTAATTCGTTCTTACTTCCATTTGCATATGCACTATTTACGCTACTAATAGTTGTTGCTATTCCTAATAACAGTATGGCTAAAGCTGCAGCTACACCGATTGATAAAGCGGTCGACTTGATTCTCATTCTCACTAAATATACATATTAATATGATATATTTAGAATGTTCTAGAATCAATGGAGAAAAAAATCCGGCAGAGTATTGCTATATTTTTAATACTAATACATTTATACTAAAAACCAACAGACTTTGTATTTCCTAATGCTAAAACGATACTATAAGAAATAATATTTTTACTAAAGTGATGAGTAGAACTTTACTCCTGATAACAGAGATCATTGTATAAATTAGAATCAACATAGCCTCAATTGAAGGGATATGTTTGTCATAAATGAGCTTCCTTGTTCATATACCTACCAATCTTTTATCCTGCTACCATAATCCGATTGCTAAGAGGTTTATATTCCAGCCTGACTTCAAAAATTATCTTAGATACATGATATGATGTATCCTTTTGCGTTAGTATTCTACTATTACAATATCCTGTAGCTACTCGTTATTGCTGCATATATTGCTTCATTTACTATTGGGTAGGCATATGTGTTTTTCATTCCAATGTTTAACAAATCTATCTGTATTATTCTTAATTTTTGTATACGCACCTATCATAAAGTAAAAAGTAAATTTCTCTCCAATTATGCCACATTCCTCGCAACTGTATGTATATGCTGAACTAAAACCATGCGCTTCGCCAACCACACATTTTGAAGCTGAAAGTAGGTCTAAATACCATCGTAACCATTTAAATGATATACCAATTGGCAACTGTTTTATCCTCCAATTCCAGATAGGAGAGATTTCACTTAGAGTTGCTACTTTCTGTTGGTTAGGAATCTCGCGAGCTATTATGCTTTTCAATATACATCAATTTTATAATATTTCTTATAATACTAAAGAATTATAATAGTTTTTCACTGCTATTTCATTAGATGCCAAAATGTACATAGTTATTGTTATATTCTTGAAGTTAGTTATTTAAAAGTATCATAAAATCACAGCGATAATGAAATATGGGTAAAGAGTTTTCGATTGTAATATGATAAATTATTGATATACGCTTAGAAATATACAAACTCCCTCAATAAGATTGATGAGTACGAAGGTGAAGGGATACGTCTCAATCTATAGTTGCTGCGCTGTCCTTTCAATTCTTCTTACCATACTAATCCTATTTACTAGCATAACTGGCAATAGTAGTGGCGAATTTTTAAATAACACAAAGGGATTTAATGACGAAACCGATAAAAACCGCACTATGCTTGGAAATTCTATTTTTCATCCAGATCCTGCAAATCAAGCTGAATCTATGATGGCACCTTTCCTAAACCCGATGTCAATAATGTCGTCTGCAATTGATCAAATACGTAATAGCACTGGATCTGGTGGGCATAACAATACCAATTCTAGTATAGTCAGAGATTCTGCTACAGTTTTGCTTGGGATGAAAGTCATTCCATCTAGAGATTTTATACCTCTATATGATA
>JBKPEX010000357.1:0-2796 GCA_046728625.1 Thermoproteota archaeon | reverse complement strand
CAAGCACATAATCGTCGCCAACGGTGCCGCCTTCTTGTTTTTCTGTTCTTACCGCGATTGTTATGGTACCTTGCTTTGTGAATTTCAATGCATTGTTCAGCAAATTAGAAAAAACTTGCGTAATTCTACCTTTATCAGCTTCCAGGAAGATAGTGTCATCTCCCTCCTCTCCTGTTCTATTTTCTTGTGAAAACTTTAGTGTACAATCTTTCTTTTCCTTTCTGAGCTGATCTTCAAAATCTTGGATAATATCTAATACCATTCTATTTAGATCGAATCGTTCTTTATTGAGGATTAAACTCTGGCTCTCTATTTTTGAAACATCTAATATATCATCTGTAAGACGTTGCAGTCTTTTCGAGTTTCGTATTATCACGTCTAGAAGTTGTTGTTCTTCCGAGTCAACTCTTGTTCGAATAATTTCTGACAATGAGAGTATAGGCTGAATAGGGGTCCTTAATTCGTGAGCTGCCACATCAATGAACTCCTTTTGCATCCTATCGTGAACTTTTAATTGTTCATATAGCTGGTTTAGTTTTTGATACAAGTCCGTCTGTTTCCACATGCTTTCGAATATCGAGCAATACGATAACACGGTGGATTTGCTATTAGAATATGTAGCTAGACCAATTGCTTCTTCGGTAGTTAGTTTTGTATCATCCTTTAATTCTACAACTAATGAATACTTTCTATCTACTACCAAAATTGAGACTTTAGTCTTCAATTCGGGTTCGATAAATCGGATATTGATTTTGTTTGTGGATGCTACTGCTCTTAACGCTTGTGCATCGAGTTCAACCGGATCATCAACAGGCGTCAGGATTCTGACTTTAATATCTCTTTCTTCTACAAGTTTTTTCATTAGTCCTAGAGTGCCTGCGTATTCTTGACGGTGAAATGCGTTGGCTGTCGAAAATATTCCCAGTGCCTCTTCTTTTGTTGATTTAACAAGTTCATAAGCTAACTTCTGTACTTCGTGAGGATTTTGAATAACCGTTATGCCTTCAGTATCAGTTCCTTGTTCTATGTCCTTAATTCGATAGTCAGCGTCAATTCCATCTTTCCATAATTCATCAAAAATGGAATTAAAATGTTCTATATAAGCGGGTTCATTAGTTGTTAGTAAGTTTTGTATAGCTTGTCCCGCTTCGGTCTTTTGTATCGTAGCAATCATTTCCTTGTCAGAAACTGCAAAGTCAATGGGAGGCATATTTTTGACATGCCTTACTGTCACGCCTATATTGAGAAACCTTTTAGCCAATTCTGCACCGTCTTTGTCTGTAATAGAGGTAACTATCCTCAGATCTTTATGTTCTCTATCATTGTTTTTATTCACAGATATTTGGTACGTGTCAAAGTAATTATTATAAGCTAACCTCAAGCCATCGGACTTTGAACATAGCATAAATTTAGCGGAATTTTCTAAGATGCTTTTTCCTTTTTTTACAATGTCATCAATATTTTGTAGCACTTTGATTTGCTTGAGTACGACAGACAAGTATTGCTTCATGTCCTGTTCTGTAAAAGAAGGCTGTACTCCGGTTTGATCTTCTAACTTCTGTTTCTGTATTTGTGCTGTTCCTAAAACTCTTTTTTCTATTTCTTGTTTCATCTGGGCGGACCCAATACTGACAAGTAGTTTTGATTCTTCTATTGCGGATTTCTCGATTGACTGACGTATCTTTATATCTTGTCCTACCGAAATCGCTGAAGAATATAGACCCAAAGTAAACAGATATGAAGATAATAAAACCAATGAATGCGCAGCGACTCCATATGTTGGCTGTAGAGCAGAAGTAGATAGCGAAATGCCTGCTATAGTATCACCAATTGCAGCAATGATAAGATAATCTTTTAGTTTCGAGGAAATTAAACTTCTTGCTACCATAAAGAACGCTAGACCAAAAAGAATATTTCCAGATATAGTACCAGCCCTGAACAGAATTCTGAAGTAAAAGCGGTAAGGCTCGTCTACTCCAGATAAACTTTCACCAGAAAAAAATCCAGGTATTTTTCCCACCAAATAAAGTATCAAAGGAAGAGAAAGGATGATCCAAAATGAGAGTGGAAGTTTAGCTACTCTTTGGTAGACGTTACGCAAGAGCATGGTAGAAGCAATCCATCTAAATACAAATCCTACAGGCAGGACTATGGAATTTAGGTAGTTATAATACTCCAGAGCAAAATTTGGTATTATACTTAGTGTAATTGTGTGTCCGTTTACTTCCCTGTATATTATTTGAGCATTGTATTTCTCTGACGGTTTATATAAAAACGATGACCCACTAGGATTCAGCACAGGGGACTTTTCTTGTACTATATTTACCATTAGTAGTTTGGTCCCAGCATCTTCTGCAATAGATAGAGCCAGTGTTAACGCTGCAATACCATAAAACAGCACGATGAAATTTTTATTGTTTCCTACCTTATACCATGAAAAAAATTTGAAAGATATAGCGCCCATTATTATGCTTGCTAATAATGAACTAATTGCGAAAATAGAACGAGACAAAAATCCCTCGTTGATATTAAAAAGTAGCATGAATGATAATATTCCCAATAAAGAAAATTGAGCCACTACCACAGACCAGTGCATTAAATTCACAAAACGGGATCTTGTTCTAACCTCTTTACTCACTCGTTTAGCATAGCCTAGAAGAATCCAAGAACCTAAGCCATATCCAATTGTCACCGTTAGTATGAACATTAAAGTTTCAAAATTGGTATTGTACGGCAGTAGTTGACGGGTCATGAGCAAATCTACAATCGCGATGAAGATGATAGCGATACCTACTA
>JBKPEX010000069.1:0-16594 GCA_046728625.1 Thermoproteota archaeon | reverse complement strand
CATCCACATAGATAGAGCTTTAACTTCATCGATAGTAACCTGAGGATGATATCGTATGCCTCCTTTGTAAGGACCACGGGAATCATTATGCTGCGATCTAAATCCTGTAAAAACTCTGATTTCTTTGTTATCCATTCTTATAGGAATCGAAACCGTGAGAACCCGTTTCGGATTAGCTAATATTTGATGTATTCCCTTATCAAGGTTGATTACGTCAGCAGCTTCTTCCAGCTGTTTGAGAGCTACCTCAAAGGGATTTATTGTCATATTGGAAGGAGTAGACTCTGTCATGAATGTTTTCAAAAAAGCGATATATTTAAGTGTTGAAGACTACAGATAAGTTCATCATAGCATTTAATAATTTAATAGTTACTAGTCTTGATACACTTTCACTTATCAGCTATATGTGCATTACTATGTAATATTAATAATATTTAATTACTATCTTGCAATTTTTCCGCGATCATTGAGCGCAATTGATCTTCAGTCTTGTTCATATAATCAATATTCAATGATTTTGCAATTGCCTCCAGCTTCTCGCGGTCAGATCTTACAGGACCAGTGATCCGTGGACCCACAATACTAGTATTTCCGTCATTCATATCTACTGCATTATTCATTTCCCTTCCAAATGATTGTCGCATTTTTTCATATTCTGCAACTGCCTTTCCCAATGTTCTAGAGATTTCAGGTAATTTTTTTGAACCAAATAACAAGACTAAAGATAATAATATTATTATCGCCCACTCAGAGCCTCCAATACTCAATAGGAGGACAGATGCGGTTAGTAGCATGTTCATTCAATACGTACAACATCTAACAAATTAATATTTCCAGCCTTTCAAGAGAATAAGTATCTGTTTACAACCAATAGCTTGTCCAACATTTTGTTATGACTTATCCATAATATTAAGTCCTATTATTAAGATCGTTCTTTTCAAAACATTAAACAATAACAAATTTTGCTTATTGAACTTATATTACATATCGTGTTCTCTTTTTTGATGCTCTCCCAATTTATCTAAGCTATCAAATGTCTTTTTGCATAAATCGCATGTTAATGGATTCAAATTGGTATCATCATAATCTACACCTGGTTCACCTTGGTCGTCAAAGTCCACATTATTATCTATACATTTATAAAATAAATTGGTTATCCTTCTACAACCCGTAATGTTATATATCCAATCAAATTATCCTTTGGTAGTTATACGAATTAAGGAAATTAAATAGAATATTATTGCATGTACAAAGATCTATACACATTCTAACACTGATCTAGTACATGCATTATAGAATTAGCTCCTTTGTATTTGATGACAATAGTTAAATCTTGTTAGAGTTTATAGTTATTGGCCAATGGGTTATCATTCAGTAAATGATACAACAGTAGAGCGTCTCCGTGAATTTATAAATATGCTCAATGAAGAATCAGAAAATGGGTCTGTGATTGTTGTTGAAGGGAAAAGAGATGTTCAAGCTCTTTATCGTGCAGGATTCAATGGAAACCTCACTGTATTCAACCATTTCAAAGGAGTGACCCATTTTGTTGATAACCATTATCAGACAAGAAATAAAATAATTTTGCTCTTAGACATGGATAGAACAGGAAAATATTTAACGAGTAGACTTCTAAGGCAACTTCAGTATAAAGGAAACAATGTAAGCCTTTCTTACAAAAAAGCTTTGGCTAAGATTAGTAACGGAAAGATAAGACATATAGAAGACCTTGTGATGTATATACCACACTTAGCCGGAATGCAACGCACCAGAAGAGACCTTTATTTTTATGTTTAATAATTATATTCTCGAATTAACCGTAAGAAGAAGCAAATAAATCACACGATTTGACAAAATCATCTCTGTATTCAAATCATCTAATGCAAGTCAAAGCACTTATATTCAAGCCACATCCCCTTAGCTTTACTTAATAATAATATGAGGTTATGAAATTGCCTAATACAGGTATTGTCAAGTATCATGTTAAACTAAAATTCGAGGTTGATGGACTAGTCGAAAAGGCTGATATAATTGGTGCAATCTTCGGACAGACTGAGGGTTTACTAGGTCCAGAGATGAACCTAAATGAGCTACAGAAAGTCTCTAAAGTTGGCCGAATCGAAGTCAATGTGGACACGAGATCAAATATGGCAAAGGGAGATGCACTAATTCCAATGAGTACCGATATTTCCACAGCAGCACTTATTGCGGCGGCTATTGAAAGTATCGACAAAGTTGGACCATTCCAAGCAAAATTTGGGTTAGTTGGTATTGATGACATCAGGGCAATCAAGAAAAAAGTTATCGTGGACCGTGCGAAGAAAATTGTTCAAGAGTGGGCGACCAAAACTATTAGCGAGGGGGAAGAAATGCTTAAGGATGTTTATGATGCAAGCAAACCTGGTAAACTTACTGCCTTTGGCAAGGCTCAACTTGCATGCGGTACTGGAGTATTCGACTCTGACTGGATCATCCTTGTAGAAGGTCGTGCAGATGTAATTAATCTGCTGCGTGCAGGCTTTGATAATGCTATTGCCATAGAAGGGGCAAAGATTGACGAAACCGTCACTAAGCTTACTGAGGGTAAGAAAATTATTGCATTTTTAGATGGAGACAGAGCAGGCGATTTAATTTTAAAGGAACTACATGGTTTAGTAACAATAGATAAAGTCTTGAGAGCTCCTCCAGGCAGAGAAGTAGAGGAATGTACACCACTTGAAATTGCAGAAATTATAAAGGAGGCAATGCAGATCGTTTCTGTTAATAGCCAGCAGGTACAACAACCTGAAAGAAAGAACCAGCAAAGAAGAGGGAGACAGCAGGAATCAATTGAGGAAGAACAACAACAAACAATATCGCCTCCTAACAATCCTTTACAAGAAGATAATCCAGAAATTCTTTTAGCAGTTAAAGAGGTATATCCTCAAATTAATGAAACATTGGAAGCACTTGTGCTCGATAGCTCTATGAAAACGTTGCTTAAAATCCCAGTATCAGACGTAGTAAAAAAATTAGATAGTGCAGAGGGAGCAAAATTGTTAGTATTAGATGGCATAGTTACACAAAGATTAGTAGAGGCAGCGTACAAGGCAGGCATAGAGTACATAATAGGACATAGAACTGCTGATTTGAAAAAGTCCTCTGATGTCAGAGTTAGGACATTTGGTGATATGGGAATCAGCAACTGATTACATGCCTGAATTACATGTATGAATTACATGTCTGAGATAAAGTTACAGCATATACTTACTATGACTGAGCTTATGAATTTGGGAGCTCTTCACAATTATGTTGAGGTAACTACTACTGATCTGGGAAAATCTATAAAAAAATCTCAGCAAGCAGCCTCAAAACACCTTTTAGATTTAGAAACGGTTGGTTATATTGAACGACTGAGAAGAGGCCAGAAATATAGAATCAAGGTAACCGATAAGGGATATTTAGAAATTAAAACATTATTTTTGACGCTTAGATCAGTACTTGAACAAACTCTAAATGCTAGTATCGATTTCGAAGGTAGGATAGTATCGGGCATGGGCGAGGGTGCTTACTATATGTCATTAAAAGGTTATCGTAATCAATTTATAGAAAAACTTGGCTATGAGCCGTATCCGGGTACATTAAATATAAAACTAGTGGATCAAATCTTCATGCAGGCAAGACGAGAAATAGGTAAGTATCCATCTATTTTTATTGAAGGCTTTAGTGACAATACACGGACATACGGTTGGGTAAAATGCTACCCTGCAAGTATCAATGGTACAATCAATAATGCTGCGGTATTAGTATTAGAACGAACACACTACGATGAAAACATGTTAGAAGTTATTGCACCAGTATCAATAAAGGATACTACTGGAATGAAGAATGGTGATAAAGTTACTGTCAAAGTACATATCCAAAATAATAACCACAATAACAATAAATTTTAGATCCCATAGAACTGTTCGCCCAATTCGTCTTTTATAGTTGAGCTCTTTGTTTTAGGAACTGGTGTGTTCAGTCTAATTATTCTTAGATTCAAATTTCTTCTCTGACAATTTTCTGCAATTTCCTTTTCACTATGTGCCTGATCGTAGCCTAATGCGATAATGTCAGGTTTAATATATTCTACTGTTTCATACAACGTACCTTCCTTTCCTATTATGGCTAGGTCTACAAAACTTAGTGATGATACAAGTTCTTTCCTTAGGTTTTCCTCATGAAATATTTTCCGATCCTTTTTGATTTTTATTGCAGTAGCGGTTCTTGCAATTACAACTACTAATACATCACCTTGTGCCTTAGCTGCCTTTAGCGTATGAATATGTCCTGGATGAATCAGGTCAAATACTCCACCAACCAACACTACCTTCAAGGCATCTCTACCAATAAAAGTGAGACGCGAAGGATCTTTTTTTTCTACAAGGCCATGTTCTACAAGTTTCCTAATCTTCAAGTTATATATTTCTTGGTCAATCGATACTCTAGAGTTAATTCTATCATAAGCCTGAACAGTGGGATCCAAACTACTTACATACAATGAAACTAGTATAGCTTTTTCTAGTGGGTTCATTATTATCGATAAAATATCCTGGGATAAAATATCGTCAGAGTTTTGTTGTAAATATAACAATAAAATACAAAAATATCCGACCTAATGTTATAAGATATGAGTCTATGATATAAAGAAAATCGGGCAACAGGTGTATAAATCGAAAAAAAAAATTGTAAAAAACTGGAATTGTCAGTTGCGCTTTATACATAATATCTGAAGAGAGAAGTATACATATACTGATAAACTTTTAGTTATTTACATTCACTATCTTAAAATGGATGCCTAATCCTACAGGATCAACTACAAATATTTAAAGCAAATATAACATCCTTATTATAAATTCTTTACATATCATCGAATTACCTAGTAAGTAAATTCTCTTCTCCTAAGGTAGCCCAAATAGCGTACACACCATTGGATATAGATACCATTAATCTCTAGCCATTAAAAAGGTATAATAAGTTATTCACAAATCAATTTCAAGAGATACAGTCCAAAAACCCCTCATTTATTACTTATAATTTTTGAGTGTATCTATGATCCACTCTACATCTTCTTTATTCTTTGCTAGATTACCCACTTTTATACAGTCTCTGATATCTTTGGATTTCATCTTGTACCACACTGTATTAGCAACCATACTGGCAATCTCTGATGACACACCCTCGCGCGTAAGTAAGTGTACTGTGACATCGTTAAAGTTTTCGAATTTATACTGTTTGAAATGTAGAATCATAAATCTAGACAGCAATGGGGTCAACATTTTCTCCGTGCTATTACTTGATGCAAAAACCCAAGTTTTAATTTGCGTATTACGCGTCCTTTGAAACTTAGTCTCAGCAATTATACCTGTTTCCATTAAGCTTAAAAGAGCCGTCTGATCTTTCATTGGCATGTGTTCGATCTCGTCAATAATCAGGTATCTAGGACGTTTCTCGAACAAATAATCTATCATTCCTGACTTGGTACTGTGGCTTCCCAATGTAAAGAAAGACCGTTCTAGTTTCATACATTCTAACATAAAAAGTGTCTTTGCAGAAGCTGGAGGTCCGACCAATAATATGTGAACAGGTTTATCTGATGAAAAGGACATATTAAATAACTTCTTTATATCGCTATACCCTACGATATTATCAAAAAGCTGTTCTGACCTAGTCAAGGTTGTTACTGATCTTGCAGGAATAATAGTTTCTGTCTGACTGCTATGTTTGGATAATTCATTTTCTGTAGACACAAACATGTTCGGTTCTACGCCTCTTATAGATAGTCTTGCGAAATTGTAATGTCAAAATGCTCTATACTAATAGACTAATAGACTATACCAATGACAACAATAAATTATTATCTATCTATAAAATATGTAAATTTCCTAAAATAACTGAATAAATCATATCATCAATAACTGTACGAAAAAAAGTTATGTTACTAGAGAAATAATAGACCTGGAGATCGTGATATTCGGTGAAGGTAACGTAATTTTAAATATGAAATCCATTCCCCTGATTGCATCCTTAATTACCGTAGCATTTGCAAGTCGACCTTTGGGCTGATAGCTTCCTTTGTTAAACGACATGCAGGTCTTACTTCTTCCCTTATAATAAATCATCTATTATTTTTCTGTTAGAATGATGAATAGACTATAATTTGACTGTATGCTGAGAGGACATGTGTAGATCTATGTTAGGAAATCTACAATGAAAAACACCTTTCTCTTTTGTTCATTAAATCAGGGCATCCTTTTATCATTGATATTTTCTCTCTGTAGTTCAATTTCTATATAGTCTTCATTATCAACTCGAACGCAGTCTGTACTTACAACTTTTATAGGGCGAGTTTTTATATTTCCTTCTGATAGAGCATCTGCTGACTGCATAGCTGATAACCTTTTTTCCATGTCCCCTAAATGGCTGTCGCATACTACACCTATCATATACTCACCATCACGATTCTCTATAGATACTATGTGGGATGGCGGAATCTTACAGTTAGCGCCATTTACCTTCAGTGAGCAATATGTTGGTAACAGCACAATAAAGTTCCGAGTCAATAATATATAAAACTTGTAATTTCGCCGGTACCTGATTGAAAATTAATAAGCATAAAGCTTTCAGTTAAAAGATTCGGATAATAATAAAAATCTATACACTTAAATCCATCTTAAAGGCAAACTGAAGTTGACGAGAAGATCTAAAAAATAAAAAATTATATATATATATAGTGTGATGAGAACAACAATAACAACCTAAATTGAATGTCAAAGGCTTCAGTTATTTGCCATCAATATTTATCCTATGTGAAACATGTTATTGGTGTGCTACATATTTAGATAAAACTCGATTACCCAAAGATAAATGTCCTGAATGTTCAGATAATATACTGTCAAGCTTCCCTATTATGCAGGACGAATACTTTACTTTCAATTTTACAGAAAAAAGAGGTGTGGAATTAGAATTTGGTAAAAGAAGCAGGAAGGATACAAATACTAAACAATTATCATAACTATGAAGATGCTTATTTATTACTGATTATTGTAAATTTTTGTTACATTTTATAGTGCCTTCAGAGAGCAGGAATCTAATTCGGATGTCATTGTTTTATATAATAGTCTATGGTGACCTGAGTTTATTATGGCAACTTGCATAGAAATGATTTTGACTATTTTATTATAATTTATTGAGGGATGCGTTCACGGAAACATTATGCTCATAATATACGGATCGCAGTTCATTAAAAGCTGATCTTAACCTGACATAATAATTAGGCATTTTTGGAGTTAACATTGTATAGGCTAGATAAAAGTCTTCAGCCTCTCTTAAATAGCGCTTAATCTTCTCTTGAATTAATTTAGTAGGAGTTGTTGATATGGCTGAGCTAATAATAAATTTCATGTTGTTAAGTCTATCGGCCAGTTTAATTACCTTTACATCATATTCGGCAGACATCAGAATATCGCAATAGTTCTGGAACCTCGATAATTGACGTTCATCATCGGTACTTCCTACATAATTTTCAAGGGGTCGGATTTTCAATTCCGTAGCCATTTTATATATTCTATTTCCAAATCTATAACTTAGATATGCTTCAAAACCATAGGCCTTAGTTTGATACAAATCAAGAATCCTATCATTATCCTCTAGTACATCATGCAAGATTGCGCAAGCGATTTCCACACTAGTGATATGGCGGTTGACAGATCGGTAATGCTTTATAACATCTATTGTAACTGGCCAAGTGTGTGTCTCTAAGAAGGGCGATGAGTTATCTTCCCTTTTTACACCGGAATGAATTTCCTCTGCAACTTCTATTGCTCCATCTATGAAATCGTCGAAACGTAGTTTCGCTTCACCTTCTATAAACGATAAAAAATCCTCCTTGCTAATTAATTGAATATTCTGGTTCTTTTCCATAGATAATAAAAATAATTGTTATACTATTTATTAAATTTCATGGTAACAGTTAATTGTATAACCTAAATTCTATAAAATGTCACTTAAGTAAGGAAAATCCATAATTAAGTCGTAGTTTTTACATGCTTTTACAATCTTATTTTACATTTTGATGTTGTCGTTCCTTTGTTTCTTTTCCAGATTTTTATATTCCGATTAGCTCTTAAGCAGAAAACTGGTAAATAGTAATAATAGCGTATTCTACAATACTCACTCCCATAACGCTTTAGTATGCAGCTGTATTGTCACAGGAATTAAATTCATTGTCATTATAAACGTTTTTTGATTTAATTCTTTTACAGCACTACATCTTAAATTCTATGATAGCCATAGGGATGGATGGTTGTTTTCATATTCTATCTTCTGCCTTTTGCATTAATCTTTATTATCGATTGTTGCTGTCTATAATTTATTTTTATAATTTAGTAGTACTGACCTCTATTTTTCATGTTACTTCTATTTGAGTCATTTCCATCATTGTGGTTTTTTCAGTATTGTATTGCGATGTATTCTATAGCAATATATGCTAGTTTTGTAAATAAATTTTGTCATTGATTAATACGTATAGAGAATTTAATTTAGCGGATAATATGTTCCCGCCTCGGGGTGACCAGCCTGAAGCTATTGCCAAATTGTTTAATGGCGTCTTAAAAAAGAAAGGGTGCCAGACTTTAATTGGAGTGACGGGAAGTGGCAAGACATTTACTATTGCCAACGTTATAAATAGAGTAAACAAAAATACTCTCATAATTTCACATAATAAAACGCTAGCTGCACAGTTATTTGCTGAATTCAAAGAATTTTTTCCTAATAATAATGTGGGATACTTTGTCAGCTTTTATGACTATTATCAACCGGAAAGTTACATTCCACAAACCGATACATACATAGAGAAGGATACTGAAGTCAATGAAAAAATTGAAAAAATGAGATTGGAAGCTACAGCTATGCTTATGTCTGGCGAACCTACGATAATTGTATCAACTGTATCATGCATCTATTCATTAGGTTCTCCTCTTGAATGGGAAGAAAGTGCTATTACAATAGCCAAAGGAATGATAATTGACAGAAAATTACTAATTCATAATCTTATTCAAGCACGTTATGAACGAAATGATAACTCATTATTGCCTGGCAACTTCAGAGTAAAAGGAGATGTTATTGACATCATTCCAGGCTATTCTGATAATATAGTTCGAATTTCAATCTTTGATGACGAAGTCGAAAAGGTTAGCATTCATGATCATGTAAGTATGAAGAAGATTAGAGATACTAATTCTATAAAGATCTTTCCAGCTAAACACTATATAATTGATGGAGATAGTAGGTTGTATGCAGTAGAATCAATAAAACGTGAATTAGAAAGCTGGCTTCCAAATTTACCAAGCGAGTTAGAAACTCAACGACTTGCTTCGCGCACAAAATATGATTTAGAGATGATTCAAGAGTTAGGATATTGTTCTGGAATTGAAAACTATTCACGTCATTTAGATGGGAGAATGCCAGGGCAGCCACCTTATTGCTTGTTAGATTTTTTCGGCGATGATTTTCTACTAGTAATTGACGAATCACATGTTACAATACCACAGCTTCACGGAATGTTCAATGGTGATTACACGCGCAAGAAAATGCTAGTTGATTATGGATTTAGACTGCCAAGTGCTTTCGATAACCGTCCGCTAAAGTTCGAAGAATTCAAGAAATATTTGAAAAACGTAATCTTTGTGTCTGCTACGCCGGGACAATTTGAATTAAAATCAAGCTGGCAAGTAGTAGAGCAATTAATTAGGCCAACTGGCCTAGTCGATCCAAAAGTAGAGGTTAGAACAACTAAGAATCAGATACAAAATTTGATTCAAGAAATTAAACAGAGAACCAATAAGAATCAGAGAACTCTTGTTACTACTTTAACTAAAAGGATGGCTGAAGACCTTGCAGAATATCTTGCAAAAAATGATATAAAAGTACGGTATTTGCATTCAGAAATTGAAGGATTGGAAAGGACAGAGTTAATACGCCAGCTGCGACTGGGAGAATTCGACGTATTAGTAGGTATCAATTTGCTCAGAGAGGGCCTTGATATTCCAGAAGTATCTCTTGTAGCCATATTAGATGCAGATAAAGAAGGATTTCTACGTAATACCACTAGTTTAATTCAAACCTTTGGTCGCGCAGCCAGAAACATTGATGGTAATGTTATAATGTATGCAGATCACATTACTGAATCTATCAAAATAGCCATTTTAGAAACGGAAAGGAGACGTAACAAACAAATTCAATATAACAAAGACAATGGAATAATTCCCAAGTCAATTGTTAAAGCCATCTCGAATAAAAATGCTGTTTCCTCATCAAAGGATATTGATGTATCAGCCGGAATAAAATCTATGGCAAAGTCTGATTTAGCTAAACTTGCTGTAGAGACAGAGACTTGTATGAAAAGATTTGCTGAAGAATTGGATTTTGAAAAAGCAATTGAATTTAGAGAATATCTGGCAAAGATAAAGAAAGCACTTGGAGAACACACACTCTTAGAGGTTCCATAATCTATGCATGATGAAATTATTATTAGTGGCGCAAGACAACATAATTTAAAAAATATTGATCTTAAAATTCCGAAGAATAAACTCGTTGTAATAACTGGATTATCAGGTTCTGGCAAATCTACACTTGCTTTCGATACAATTTATGCTGAAGGTCAGAGGCGATATGTAGAGTCGTTATCTGCATATGCAAGACAGTTTTTGGAATTAATGGATAAACCAGACGTAGACTCAATAGATGGTTTATCACCAGCAATATCTATACAACAGAAGACTACAAGCAAAAATCCACGGTCTACCGTGGGTACAGTTACGGAGATTTATGATTATTTACGACTACTATATTCTAGAATCGGGATTCCCCATTGTCCTCAATGCAATTTAAAGATCACGAGTCAATCAGTAGATTCGATTACAGATTCTATACTAAAATATGCTCAACAAAAGAATACTCTGATACTTGCTCCAATTATTCGGGCAAAGAAAGGAACATATGAAAAACTCTTTGATGAATTAAAACAGTCTGGATTTGCACGAATTCGCCTAGATAGCCAAATTATAAATCTAGAAGATGATGATCTGGTGGCTGAAGAGGATGAGGATAATGAAAGAAAGAGACTACTAAAACAAAACCCAAGATTAGATAGGCAGAAAAAACATACAATTGAAGTTGTTGTCGATAGGATAAAGCCTTCATTTGAAGATAGAAATAGACTATTCGACTCAATCCAGTCCGCTTTAAAAATTGGAAAGGACCTTGTGATTGCTTGTGTAGATGGAAACGATACATTGTTTTCCAGACTTAACGCATGTCCCTATTGCAGTATCAGTTTAGGAGAGCTAGAACCACGTATGTTTTCATTTAACTCTCCTTTTGGAGCTTGTAGAGAATGCAATGGTTTAGGGATAAAAACTGAATTTGATCCTGAATTAATTGTTCCAGATAAATCAAAAAGCATATTGGAGGGGGCAGTCAAGCCTTGGTCAGGTCATTTTGCGACCTTTCGTTCTTCAATGCTCAGAGATGTAGGCAAGAGATTTGGATTTAATCTTAATACACCACTCTCAAACATGACAGATCAGCAAATTAAAGTCATATTATATGGTACTGACGAAAATATTCACTACAAGTATGAATCACGACACTCTGATACTCGATGGGAATATAGAGGATCATTTGAAGGAGTAGTTCCGAACCTGGAACGAATGTATAGGCAGACAGAATCTGAGTCAAAGCGTGATGAATTGATGCAATTTATGAGAGAACGTCCATGCGACAGCTGTCATGGAATGAGGCTACGTAATGAAGCGCTAGCAGTTAAGATTCAGGAAAAGTCAATAATGGATATCTGTGATCTTTCTATTGAGAACTGTTATAAGTTCTTTAATACAATACAATTTTCTGAAACTCAAAGATTTATTGCAAAAACTATATTAAAGGAAATTCTTTCAAGATTAGAATTTTTACTTAATGTTGGCCTAAAATACTTATCATTGAATAGAATGACTGCTACACTTTCTGGAGGAGAATCACAGAGAATTAGACTTGCTACTCAGATTGGCTCTAACCTGACTGGAGTCCTCTATGTTCTAGATGAACCTACAATAGGCTTACATCAGAGAGACAATTCTAGATTAATAGATACACTAAAAAAATTGCGTGATTTGGATAATACATTACTTGTAGTCGAACACGATGAGGAGGTTATTCGTAATGCCGACTGGATTATTGACATTGGACCTGGAGCAGGGGTCAACGGAGGAAAAATAGTAGCCAACGGTACATTGGATAATGTCTTACAAAACGAAAATTCTATCACAGGCGCGTTTCTAAGAGGAGAAAAGATTGTTTCACATACAAAACAACGCTTCCTTAACAAATCAAAAATAGACTGGATAACAATACATGAAGCTCAAGAGAATAACCTAAAATCAATTGACGTTTCATTTCCACTCAAATGCATGACAGTTGTAACTGGAGTGTCTGGTTCTGGAAAGTCAACCTTAGTGAATGATATCTTGTTCAACGCAATGTCGAATTACTTTTATGGATCCAAAGAAAAAGCTGGCAAGCATAGGAAGATTTCTGGTCTACAGTACGTAGACAAAGTAATAGGAATTGACCAATCACCAATTGGTCGTACTCCTAGATCCAATGCAGCAACATATGTTAACGCATTTACTCCTATCAGGGATTTATTTTCAAAGACTTTACAGGCAAAAGAAATGGGTTATAAAGCTGGAAGATTTTCATTCAATGTCTCAGAAGGAAGATGTGATACGTGTGAGGGTGGTGGAGTAAAGAAAATCGAGATGCAATTTTTACCGGATGTATATATTACATGTGATGAATGTAAAGGCAAAAGATACAATTCAGAGACTCTTATTATAAAGTACAGGGAAAAAACAATTTCAGATGTACTTGATATGACAGTTGAAGAGGCATTGGAATTTTTCAAAAATATTCCTATAATAGAGAGAAAATTAAAAACTCTAAATGATGTAGGTCTAGGATATATAAGACTTGGCCAACCAGCTACTACTTTGTCAGGTGGAGAGGCACAAAGGATTAAACTTGCCACAGAACTCTCTAAAAGAGATACAGGCAAGACCGTTTATATCCTGGATGAACCAACTACAGGCCTACATTTTGCAGATGTTAGCAAGTTGTTACATGTTCTTGAAAGACTAGTGGATCTTGGTAATACTGTAATAGTTATTGAGCATAACTTGGATGTAATTGCAAGTGCAGATTGGATTATCGACTTGGGACCAGAAGGCGGAGAAGATGGGGGTAAAATTGTTATTGCTGGCACTCCGGATGAGGTCGCAATGACAGAAGATAGCCATACAGGTAAATATTTGAAGCGAAAAATAGCTATTGATCAAGTACTCCAAGAAGGTGTTGTATGATTACATTATCTTTAGATCATATTGACTCAATCCTAAAGAGTACTCCCCAAGATCCTGGAGTCTATTTAATGCAAGACGAGGAAGGTAAAATAATTTATGTTGGTAAAGCAAAAAATCTTCGTAAACGCATCAGTTCTTATTTCTCAACACAAAATAATAATAATGATAATAACTGGAAAACATCTCGACTTCTAAGCAAGATCAGTAATGTTGAATTTATTATAACTGATAACGAGATAGAAGCATTCCTGTTGGAATCTAATCTTATTAAAAGATATAGACCAATATTTAATATAGAGCTGAAAGATCAGCAACGATATACATATTTAAAAGTCACAGATGAAACCTTTCCCCGTCTACTAGTAGCACGGAGAAATAGAAACGGTAACTTCTATGGACCAAGAGGTAAAGTATATGGTCCTTTTGTTCAAGGAAGTTCAAAATTTCTTACCATGGGTCTATTGAGAAAATTATTCAAGATCAGAATCTGTGACAAGTTACCTAAGACGCCATGTTTAGAGTATTTTATCAAAAATTGTGATGCACCATGTATCAATAATGTGTCTCAAAATGAATATGCAAAAAATGTTTTAGCATTACAGGACATACTAAAGGGAAAAAGCAGCATTAAAAATTTTGTAAACGAGATGGAAAATGAAATGAAAATAGCATCAGAAGCCCAACAATATGAGAGAGCGAAGGAGATTCGCGATACTTTGAAAAGACTTAACAATTTGCGTATCAAACAAAAAATGGAAAAAGCGGCAACCCATTACGCTGACGAGGAATATATCGGAATTGTCAAAGACAAAGCAAAAGGAGTTGCACATATAATCACCCTTCTTAGAACACGTGGCATTATAACTGACAGAAAGAAGTTTGAATTCGATCTTATTGGTGACAATTCACTGGCCACCTTTATCTCACAGTATTATTCATTAGCTCGTGTAATTCCTAAATTTATATATGTAAATGAAGAGCCAGATTCCAAAAATGCATTACAGTCTTCTCTTAAACAAATTGCAGAACACGAAGTAAGGATCATCGAGATTTCTAAAGATTTCAAAATAAAAGAAAAAAGACAATTAATGGATCTAGTTATACGCAATATCGCTATATATATGGAAAAAGGAATTAACCCATCATTAGTAGAATTAAAAAACATCCTGCATCTATCTATTATGCCATTAATAATAGATTGTTTTGATATATCAAACTTCGGAGTTTCGTATGCAGTCGGAGCTTGTACGAGGTTTGTTAATGGAGAGCCTTACAAAGGAGGATACAGAAAATTCAGAATTAAAAGGATACAAGGTCAAAATGATTTTGCAATGATAGAAGAAATTGTAACACGTAGATATTCTTCACAGTTATCTGACGAAAATATTACAACAAATAAACAAGATCAGGTTCCGAATCTGATAGTAGTAGACGGAGGAAAAGGTCAACTATACTCTGCAATAGGTGCTATCCACAAAATGGGAATAGATATTCCTTGCATATCTCTAGCAAAAGAAAATGAAGAAATTTATACTACTTATTCACCTAAGCCAATAATTCTTTCAAAAGGTAATTCAGCACTTAAGATGTTGCAACATATTAGAGATGAATCCCATAGATTCGGACTGGCTTATAATGTTAATTTAAGACAACAACAACTTCTTAAAATACATCGCAGTGATAATAGTTAATACTACAGTACTAATAGTCAACGTCGTCAGATTGCTGATAACTGATAAATAAGACAATGATTATCATCTTCAAGATTCCAGTACTGAAGAGTTCACTAGCCCTTATTCATCCAAGATTAAATCTAGCTTGTTCTATACGTTAAAATTTAATATTCTAAGGTATATTGTTCTGATTTAGTGGGTATTCCAAGAATTGTTGTGGCCGGCGTAACAAGTGGAGTAGGTAAGACTACCGTAACAACAGCTATTATGTACGCATTCAAAAAAAAGGGATTACGCGTCCAGCCATTTAAAATCGGTCCAGACTTTATTGACCCTTCCTATCATACCTTCGTGACAGGTAGGCAATCGCGTAATCTTGATGCATGGATGATGGGTAAGAATGGTATTCTTAACTGTTTCAGAGACGCGACCTATGGAGCAGACATTTCAGTAATAGAAGGAGTTATGGGACTTTTTGATGGCTTTTCAGGTAGAACTGATTTTGCAAGTACCGCACATGTAGCTAAAATACTTAATGCCCAAGTTATACTCGTAATTGACACAGCTAAAGCAGCCCGATCAATTGCAGCAATTGCCTTTGGATTTCTCCATTTCGATAAAAACTTAAGGATATGTGGGATTATTCTAAATAATGTTGCAAGTGATAGGCATGCAAAATTTGTTACTGATGCATTTACAGATAAGATCAAAGTACCAATATTAGGCATCATCAAAAGAGATAATAAAATTAAGATGGAAGAGCGCCACTTAGGGCTTATTCCAGCGCTGGAGCTAAAAGGTATGAGGAGAAAGATACTTCAGGCTGCAAGGCATGTATCAGAACAGATCGATCTTGACAAATTAAAAATTGTTTACAAACCTGTCGATGAAACCGGACAACAGCCTGCCTTTCCGAATTCCAAAATAAAGATCGCAGTTGCGATGGACGAATCTTTTAATTTTTACTATGCTGATAATTTATACAAATTGAGAAAACAAAGGGTAGAAATTGTCTTATTTAGCCCTTTAAGCGACAGCAAACCACCAGAAAATGTGAGTGGAATAATTATTGGTGGTGGATTTCCTGAAGTTTTGGCAGATAAGCTTGAAAAAAATCAGTCAATGATAAAGTCGATATCGAAATTGGCTGGAGATGAAATTCCTATCTACGCGGAATGTGGAGGACTAATGTATCTAACAAGATCTATTACACGTTATAAAGGGATGGGCTGTAGGGAGAAGGAAAAGAAAAGAAAAATGGTCGGATTAATTGATGCCGATACCTTAATGAATACTAAATTAACATTAAACTATACTCAAGCTGATTCTCACGGCTCTATCTTTGGTAATATATCAAATGTCAGAGGACACGAATTCCATTATTCAGAAATTAAAAATATTGCAAGTGATTCAAAATTAGTGTTCGTTATGAAGAAGGGAAATGGGGTGGACGGTAAGAAAGATGGATTTTCAGTATATGGT
>JBKPEX010000399.1:0-3988 GCA_046728625.1 Thermoproteota archaeon | reverse complement strand
ATAGAGAAAATATATCTATTTGCATTAATTATTGTACTTGTTTGAGAATAATCTGTACTTTATTATTCGTCAAAATCATAAATCCTGTAAACATAATTAATAATTTGCCTTATCTGCCGATAGAAAACTCTTAAATTTCATTGAATATGATAAAGATGGTGGAGAAATCACCAAAATGTGCTCGAAATGAACATAGCCTATGTAAAGGTGATATAATAGAAATGGCTGGTGATTCAAAAATAACAAAAATTTGTCAATGTCAGTGTCATGACAGCATGTACCAACTAGTTAGAAGAATGCAGACTGTAAATAGTCAGTAGTAGTGATTTAATTGATAATGATTGTAAATAATCGTAAATAATCCGAACGGTTTTACATTACATTTCGTTCTAGGGTTGTATATACCCTGCTATGATATAATATTATTTAATGAGATTCTATCAAGTCTTAGGCCTATCCTTATGTTAGCAACTAAAAATTCGGTTGATAAATTTAGCAAAAGGTAAAGCTAACCATTGATTTAAATAATGTCTCATCCTAAGCTTTAACGTCTCAATTGGCAGTTTGGAACAATTAGAAGACTAACCAAAAAATAGAGAATAGCGGCGACGACTTTTGTATGCTTGGTTTAATTCACGTGTAACTGCCTTTTTAGATCTTTGTATCTATTTCTGATAGTTACTTCCGTTACTCCAGCCGCATCGGCAATATCGGTTTGAGTCACAGTTTCCCCTGTGTTCAAAGAACATAGATAGATTACCGAGCCGGCAAGTCCCATAGGGTCCTTTCCAGCAGAAATACCACTCTTAGTAACGCTGTGCATAATATTTATTGCTTGACGCTTAGTCTTCTCACCTAGTTTGGCCTTATTTGCTACCTTTACAACGCACTTTAATGGATCAACCATCGGAACCTTAAGATCTAATTCAAGAACGACGAGTCTAAATGTTCTTGAGAGTTCTTTTCGTTTGATATCGTTAAGTTCAGCTATATCGTTTAAGGTTCTTGATATACCCATTTCCCTACATGCAATATATAATGCTGCAGCCAATACTGAAGGTATTGTCCTTCCACGTACAAGCCCTCTTTCCTGAGCTTTTCTATAAATGTAAGCGGTTTTTTCAATAACTGCATCAGGAAGACCAAGCTTATCCTTCAATTTAATCAGTTGACCAAATGCATATTTGAGATTTCTGTCAGTAGGAGTATGATTTTGAGTTCTGAAGTCCCATGTCCTCAACCTCTCCATTGTTGTACGCATAGTTGCATCTAATCCACGACCGCTGGCATCTTTGTCTACTTTTCCAATTATAGTAGCAAGTCCTCGATCATGACGAGCTAAAGAAGAAGGCATTCCGCTTCTGGTTCTAGCGTTCACTTCCTCTACATTAAAAGCACGCCAGTCTGGTCTATTTTCTTGAATTCTATCTGACATAACCATACCACAATTAATGCAAACGATCTCTCCTGATTCAGGGTCAGTGACCATCTGACCTGTGGAATTACATCCAGAACATATCAAAGAGGTTTGTTCTTGTTGCATTTTATCTCAGAGAAAGATATATTTGCAATACACTTATTTAAATAGGGCTTGCCATAGATTTCTATAAATAAGGAAAAAGTAATCATTATTTTAGTAAGAAAGTCAATAAAACATGCTATACATAGATGTTTTATTGTAATTCAGCACTATTACTTTCCACTTATTTGTTACCTTAAATCTTATAGTTCATACCCACAGAAAAGCTATTTAACTCTTACTATCGTGCCCACGATCCATGCATATTCATGTTAAATTATATAAATCTTAATCTAAAAGATTAAGTTAGGATTTTTGCATAACTGATTGATGAAAATAAACCATTGTTTTTTCCCTGAAGACTATTACTATGATACTGAAGGTCTTGTATGGCTTCGAGTCAATGGAGGCCAAATTGTGACTCTGGGAATTACTCCCATATTAACATCTATTGCTGGAAGGATATCCTCAATAAAATTAAAATCTATTGGTTTAAAATTGGAGAAAGAGAAAAGCGTTGCGACAGTAGAAAGTATAAGATATTTTGGGGTAGTACGAACTCCAGTAAGAGGCGCGATTGTAGAAGTTAATGAGGCACTAATTAATAAACCTAAATTGGTTAACGATTTTCCATATAATGAAGGATGGATTGTGAAATTAAATGCTTCTAGTTTAAAAGAGGATTTACGAGACATTCAAACTATCGACAAATGTCATGACAAATTAAGTTCTATAATTCAGAAACTGCGAATAAGATGTTTCACAGCATTTCCCGACCATGAAATGTTCGAGATAGGAGTAGAATGTGCAGCTACACTTACAAAACTTGGTGAATTATTGGAAGAAATAGCAATTGGTGAGGTGGTACATCTAGTATCCGATGATTCAGCGGCAGATTTAGAAATGATAAGATGGACAGAGCAAAATGGACAATCACTGTTAGAAACACAACAAGAAGGAAACCTGTTTCACTTCATAGTAAAGAAAATAAAATAAATGACGATTGTAGAAGCTTTATTTTGTAATGTCTATCATTTTTCTATTGGATTATCAATTATATTTCCCCATTCTGTCCACGAACCATCATAATTCTTCACATTCGGATAACCGAGCAAATATTTAAGAACAAACCATGTATGGGATGACCTCTCTCCTATTCTACAGTATGAAATAATTTCTTTATCTGGAGTAATGCCTTTTGGATGGTAGATCTTCTCCAACTCTTCAACAGACTTGAATGTACCATCATCATTGACAGCCTGTCCCCAAGGTATATTTGCTGCGCTAGGAATATGTCCTCCTCTCTGTGCATGTTCTGTAGGGTATTCTGGTGGAGCGAGTATTTCCCCTGTAAATTCTTTGGGACTTCTAACGTCAACCAATTTTATTGTATCTTTAGCATTTAGTGCTTCCTTTACTTGGTTTAGAAATACTCTAATATTTCTATCAGGATCTGAGGCTTTGAAATTTCCTCTATTATAGGTTGGAATCTCTTTGCTTATTGGTCTGTCTTCTTCTAGCCATTTTTTCCTGCCGCCGTTCATTAATCTTATATCCTGATAGCCATAATACTTGAATACCCAAAATGCAAAAGCGGCAAACCAATTGTTAAAATCACCATACAAAACCAAAGTAGTATCACTATTTATTCCAGCTTTTTGAAGTAAATTTTCACAATCTTCTTTGTTTAAAATATTTCGATATAAGGGATCGTTTATATCCTTTTTCCAATCAAACAATACTGCATTAGGTATGTGTCCTAATTCATAGTTAGCCTTAGGATCATAATCGACTTCGGCTAGGCGAACTTTTTCTGTATCTTTTAAATGTTCCTCTACCCATCTGGTATCCACAAGAGTTTCAGGATGCGCATATTCCATACTTTTCACTAGAAATAAGTTAATAAAATTATGGTATATTAGTTTTTAAATAAACTTCAAATTAAGATTACAAATCAGAGATTACAGAGATTACTCATGCATACAAATTCTTTATCTGTAAATGTTAACTTTTTATATTTTGCTTCTGCGACCAAATGAGGACATGCTAAATAATAAATTTTATAATAGCATTGATGAGATTAGTTCAGGGGTAATCTTTACTTATAGATATTGCGTATTATGGAAAGTAAGCACATCTTTTTAAAGTTCGCCTTGCTATCAAATTTATGCTAGATTATGAGTTCCTCTACGCATTTGGCAAAGAAGTATTGAAACTCGATAAGTCAATTAGATGGATAGGTATTGCTAACAAGTTTGGTATTTTACTGAATGCAGAATATAGGGAAGGATTAAAACCTCTTATGAGTGAAGAAGAAAATGAAGAGTATGCGTTACGTACAGTAAGTAGACATAAAACAAGATTAACGTTTAGAGAAAAAACAGGTAACTTGATTTATGCGTTTGGAAGATATGAAAAACTAAATAGGGCCACTATCATTATAAATGAAAATTATTATCTGCTTGTTGC
>JBKPEX010000028.1:0-5026 GCA_046728625.1 Thermoproteota archaeon | reverse complement strand
CATCAGCGTATATCGTTAACACCTCACGAGGACAAGTAATTGATGAAGACGCTCTTTACGATGCCTTGGTAAACCACAAAATAGCTGGCGCTGCATTAGATGTATTTGAAGTAGAACCTCCAACAAATAAAGCATTGATGGCATTACCAAATATCATTTGCACACCACACATAGCTGCTCAGACTAAAGAAGCACAAGAACTTGCATCTATTGTAATCGCAGAAAAAATTATTCAGATAATAAGGGGAGTAATTTAGTCCGATGATTTGCAAGTCAACAGGAAAGCCAAATATGTGCTGTTGGCAAATTAAGCCACAGCTCTAACAGATCTATTACTCCTGCAGAACTGTATAATATACAGATATAAATGGCGATTATTCCAAATTTCCTTTGAATGTATAATCATATGGCCGCTACTTGGCATAGAATGTGGAAGCATAATACTAATGAGCTTAAATCTAAGGCTATTATATGGCGTACAGAGTCGACTATTCACAGAATCCAACGGCCAAGCAGAATCGACAGGGCACGCAGGCTAGGATATAAAGCAAAGCAAGGCATAGCTGTTGTACGCGTACGAGTAGGAAGAGGTGGTATGAGAAAGCAGCGGCCGGTTTCTGGACGTAGGCCTAAACATCTAGGAGTTGTTCATATCAAACAAGGCATAAGCATGCGCAAGGTTGCCGAACGTAGAGTCAATGAAAAATTTCCCAACATGGAAGTCTTGGGATCATATTATTTGTATAAAGATGGAATGAACATATGGTACGAAGTAATACTTGTAGATCCTTACCACCCCTCTATTGCTAATGATAGAGAGATGCATAATAAATTAAAGGTACTGGCTAAATAATATTTTATCCTATTAGAGCTTCAGTTGTCTTAATTATTCTTTTAACCTCGTTATCTTCCGTATCTTTGTCTATTGTGATATAATAAAAGTTATCTTCGTCTGATAACGTTAGTATCTTGACTTTTTGATTCTCTGTATAGGTATACTCTGTTTTTCCAATAGATGTCTCGAAATTTTTTCTCAGCTCATTTCTCATAGTTTCGAGAAAGTTTTCGTTTCTAGCTTCTTCTGGTTGAAATAGAGGTGTTACATCTTCGCGCAGTTGTCCTGCTAACGTTCGTCCAAACTTATTCATCATACCTACATACCTTATTTTTTTCGATACCCCAAGAATCTTACGGCAGCTCTCTTTTCTCCTTTTAATGAGTTCCTGCGATATTTCTCTGCCAGCCATGGTTCAATTAAAAGCATCTATTTCATGTCATAATATATATCTTAATCATATAGCACTTGCCGACATTGGTAACGAATGTATTTACGGATTTATGGAATTAGAGTTTGATATCGTGTTCTCTCCTCTTATACAAACCTCTGAAGAATATTCCATAATGCTATTAGCCTGCTGGTAACAGACAACGTTATCCCTTCCAGAAAAGCTCGTCCAAATTTGATTGTCTAGGTTTTCCTAAGATAGATTTAAAATTGAAATTTAAAGATGAAAGTAGCTGATCAAAAGTAGATTCCATGGTTTCCAGATATTTCTCAGTATCTATTTCTTCTGGCTTCGCGAGCTCTACAGGTTTTACTCCGTCACTTGTGTTTGTTTTGACATATGAAATAATGTCGCCTGCCCTTGCCTCCTTTCCCACATCTAGCAGTAATTTTGCAGCTTTAATGTGTTGGGGAAGCCCTTTATAAGAACCAATTTCTTTATTGGTTCCATCAATTGATGTACCACTAGCTGTCTTCTTTCCATATTTTTCAGGCGATTTATTTATCATGACATTAAAACTAAGGTCTGCAAGAGGGATAATACGGAGTTCCAATTTCTTTGCGTACTCTTGAATAATGTTTTTTATTTTTTCTTTTGCTGATTCAAAATCCTTTTCTGAATTTACCCTACTTAGAATATCTAAAATGTTATAGAATGCGTTACGTATAAAAGGCGGAGTATGAGATTTTTTTCCTGTCAAACCCTTTACATCTACTGTTCCATCCGCCAACACACCTATGTAATTTTTCTTTAAAGCACTAAAAACTACATACCGATATTCTTTATCTATTTCAAGATCTACACCTAGGATCTTTCTAGCCCAAATCGAGATCTCCTCAACGCTTACACTTGAAGGGTTTTTTAGAAAGAGCGAATCAGTATCGCCATATATTACCTCTACTCCAATTTCTTTGCATTTTTCGATTGTTTTTGTTGTAGTCTGTCTTCCAATAGCAGCTGTTGCATCAGCAACAGGCAAACAGTAAAGGGGAAATATTTCAGCCCCCATAACCCCGTAGCTGGCATTAAGAATAACCTTGATTGCTTGGCTTACAACATTATATAATTGACGTTCCCCCATAGAAAGAGTCTTATCTTTGGATAGGTATTTGTAATAGTTGACTCTAAGATCTCGTAGGGATCCTATTAAAAGGGAAGTTATTCCGCGTTTTTCTTTGCATATCCAATGAGTAGTCCCCGAGATCTTCTGACGAGGATCGTCCTTACATGCCTGATGAGGGCAGTTTACTGTTTCGTATGATAAATTATGGACCTTAATTATGCTGGGGTATAGACTAGCAAAGTCTGCCACCACCACATTAAAGTGAATACCTAATGTGGGTTCTACTACCAATCCACCGCGGTATTTTTTTTCTTTTATTATTGCAGTTGTTGAGGAACTGCCCTTTGCTAGTAATTCATCACGTCTCGGGATCAAAGCATTTCTTTGTCTGTGCTCATAATATAACATTCCCCTGATCCATTGATTGACACCAAATCTTGCAATGTCATCCACAGACAGCCTGCCGATTCTTGCAACAACAATCAGAAGCTTCATCAATAAATCATTATTAAAATTAGTCAAACGGAAAGTAAGCTCAGCGTCTTTAAGACAATATTGTGCTAACATTTCCCTGGGCAAATCTACGATATCCCCTTCGAAATCAATTTTACTGTCATCTAATAAAGCTTCAGAAATTGCATTGAGGGTATATTCAGAATATTTATGGCTAAAAGCATAAATCTGAACGGATCTATTTTGAAAAGTTCTAAATAAGTCAATATGAATACCATGCTTAGTCTGCACTGGCTCTGCCTGAATTCCACGTTTTGAGAAACTTTCCCTTTTTATTATTATTGGAATGTCGTCTTTAGGAATAACTGTCTTGTTCAGAGGATCTATACTTGGGTCCTGTGCTCTAGCATATAGATAGGGCAAGTCAAAGTCATCTCCATTATAAGTTAGGATAACAGGATAAGATCTAATAGTATCAAATGTTTTTTCTAGCAAGTCCTTTTCAGTTTTGCAAATTTCTGCTTCTGGAATTAATGAAACATTATTACCATTTCTTCTATCACTGCTCTGCTCTAATACGAATACTTTTCTAAAGCCATCATTTGCAACAAATCCAACAGCTATGACCTTTCTATCATGGGTACGAGGATTTGGCATTCTACCTTCCTCAGACTCCACTTCAATATCTACAGACACTCTTCTTATGTCTGGAATAGGTTGATTAAGGAGTGTTGCCCAGTCGGTAATATATTGACTATATTCGACACTATTTCCAGTATGTCCTGGCTTCTCTTCCTTTAGTTTATTCCATAATAAGTTTTTTAATGCCTCTTGGACCTTCTTCGATATTTCATATTGGAATGGTTTAATCTGGTCTCCTATTCGAAGATAATAAGCACCGGGTATTAAGCTAGTGTCGTATAGATAATTTTCGTGATATTTAATGTCAGCCTCCCATGAAGTAACTTTTTCTCTGATACTATCATCTGTTCCACCTATTGATAGTGGATCAGGTGCAGATATTTTTAGGACATTCGTTTCGAGGTCTGATATCAAATCATTTTTCCTTTTCAGCTCTGTGGAATATTTTTTCTGTTTCTGTACTATTCTCTCGGCTGCATCAAAATATTGCTCTTTCGTATAACAATATGGTTTATGATTTGTTCTGTCACCCCAGAAATAGATCGTGTTATCAGTCACGTTATAAAATTTTAAATAAACTTTTTGTTCATCGCCTGCATAGATTGCTGATAATAATAAAGCAGGTGTATTTTCGGGCAGCTCCTTTACAGCATTTAGTTTATCCCGCTTTTTTTCTGCCAGAAAATGTTCTTGCCTACTCAACGTGTCAAGTTATCTATTGGAAAGATATTAAAAGCTTGGTGTTTGGTTTACATACCTAAATAAATATAAAAATCAAGTCCCAAGGCGATCTAGAATAATTATCAATTTTGATAAATTGCTGCAACTCTTTTTACTAAATAATATATCCAGTATCTTCGTTGATGTACCATTAATGGCGTTACAAGACTTTTTGCTGCCCCTTGAAAATGTAAAATTCCATAGTAAGACCAAAGTACTATATGCAGATAAGAGCTATCATATTCTTATAACAGACAAGAGGCTAATTCTATACGCGCAAAGAGGGCATATTCTAAAATCTGATGATATTGTCAGTGAAAATTTAGACAGGATAGAGGGGATAGAATATTCGGAAAAGGGGTTGATGTTTCGTATTGCTAGAATTTCAATTCAGGGCAGAGCGAAGATAGTGATTAAAGGCACCATTTCGGAATTAAAGCCATTGTTTAATACAATGCAGTCGCTTATTAACATTGGATAATCCATCATCTTTTTAATTCGTATGGGAGATGATTTAAAAATATATTCCAATATGAAGGAGAACTCATCCCATGACCAAGCTTGCCTAATTTGAAGTAAATAGTTGCTTGGATCGTCGTAATGAACCTCATTATCTTCATGGTAAGATTTGATCCAGTAAACGTACCGTGTCTTCTATTTCTCTTAATTTCTAATTAATGCTTATATTTACTGGTTAGCGTATAGATATTTTTATTGTGAGGCTATGTGAAAGATACTTATAGGCTTTAAGCCGCTTTTAGTATTCGGAATTTATTGGCTATCAAAATGGCGCTTATCATAGTCGCCAGTGCTCCTGCTACAAACCCAGCTGGGAATTCTGGGACCACTTTAATTGGAAATT
>JBKPEX010000052.1:0-2010 GCA_046728625.1 Thermoproteota archaeon | reverse complement strand
AGACAATACTGCTCCAGTCCCTTCCGACAAGGATTACACTTCCTACAAGAATCAACGAAGTTACCTACAGCCACTCTATCACCCAATCTGTAGCGTGTAGCTCTTGATCCTACCTTTGAGATTATCCCGGTGATCTCATGTCCTGGAACCATTGGAAATGTCGACCCCTTCCATTCATTGTTTACTTGATGTATATCAGAATGACAAATTCCACAGTAATGAATGTCAATTACAACGTCATGGTCTCTAGGCTCACGTCTCTCAAAAGAGTACTCGCTCAGTGGTGACTTGGCACTCTTAGCAGCATAGCCACAAACTTGGATCATTTTTTGCTCGTTTGTCCACTCCGTCTTCCCCTAGTTAAGAATGTAACTCAATTTAGGAACATCAATTAACTGCAGTAGTCTCAACCCTCTTTTGATTTTTTTTAAATTTGAAATTTGAGCGGTTGTTACATACTGTAAAATAGCATGGTAGTATTACGGAATAGTTTCTCTTCAGAATCGTATAATTACGGCCACATAAATTAGCATAGGAATGTTGCCTTAATCCCAAGACCTGCGTATTTCTTTACTGCCATTATAAATTTGACGGTTACCACAAATAAACTTGGCGGTCAGGATAATAATTCAGAATATGCAAGCAAAAATAGTGTAATGAATAGTCTGATAGTTTACCCCAGACGAGCATTCGCTAAGGTTGACTTTGCAATATGTGTAATGACTATACCATCGATACTACGATCATTATCGTTCAAAGTTATTGTAACCCTAGAATAACTGTCAATCGGAACCCGGGCTGGTTGTTAACGTATTGGACGTTACAAATCGAAGTATATGCTATGTCATAGCTTCAGCTGTATGATGGCGGACTGTAGAAGTATTAATTTACTTTATTCATAAGATATCGGATCATCTTTTCAACTTTCTGCGTAAAGAGCTTTATTCCAGGGGATTATGTCTCTGCCTTTTTAAGGCATCTATCCGAAATTGACAAGCACGTCGACTACAGGAAGGAATAAAATATTCACTTTGCTGTTTCATCGGTCTCCCAAATGCCAAAACTGTTGTTCTCGGTGTCACGACATACTGCAAAATATCCCATCCCCGGTACTGCCATTTTAGAAACAACCACCTTACCACCTAACCTTTCTATCCTAGATGAATAATCATTTACGGAAGTTACATCAATAAAGTTAGTAATTTGTTGTTGCGGATCCTGTCTTTTCATCAAGCCACCGCCCAGAAAGGCTTTGTTCCCTTTGTCATCTGTTGTATTTATCACCCAGTATTCCATGTCAGACGGACTGTTCTGACTGCCTGTTCCTGGCCATTTTTCCATTTTCCATCCAAATAGATCGGTATAGAATTTCTTAGCCCTTTCGGTATCATCTGCGGGTATTTCAAAGTGCACTATCGTTGGCATGTCTGATATTAGAAGACTGCCTGCATATAAAAATGTAAGATAGTAGCAGGGTTGAATAGTTCGCTCAATGCAGAATTAGTAATGTACGAGCATATCAAATCCTCCATCAGATCCCTTTGACAATAAAGCACAAAAACCATGTTCAGGAAATTTACAAATTTACGAATCTTGCTCGTACTACAATGTGTGAGATCCTCCTGTTGTAGGAGATAGAAATGAAAAATCTATCAGTTTGATAGCAAAACTTAATCTATGGTTAATTTTTATTTTAATTTTTATTTATAGTTAACATTTCACGCAGCACCAATAATAATAATCATATAATAAGTGTCAAATTTACACACAGCCTTTATCTTAAATTTACTGCACTTTCTGCATGGTGCCTTTAATACCATTGCAGAGCGGTTAATTGGGGCCGTAGAGTAAAAGTATTGTCATCTACATATACTTCATAAGTGTAAGCTGCTGATTTGTCTTATCTGGTTTTTTCTCGCTGATTTTATTGTTGATCCAGCTACTTGCAACCAAATCGGGAAAACCAAATGATATGCCTTTGCGCAAAACCATTTCTTTTAGATTCTTAAG
>JBKPEX010000094.1:0-14401 GCA_046728625.1 Thermoproteota archaeon | reverse complement strand
TATCTTAATGCTCCACTCTGGCTCCACTGCGCATGTGGCAGTAAATCTCCAATAAAAATAATTAATGATCGACCAGAGGAAGTCTCGCTATATGGAAAGTGTTTGGGATGCAAAAAGGACCTTCGGTTTAATGTAGGTTCTTTGTCGAATCCGACGTTCACTGAGGATACGCTTCAAAATCTATCTCCAAGGGCTATACCAATATTGTTTCTGCTTTCACGGGAGCTCGGTGTGTCCTGTTATGCCTCAGGCACAGGAGGAAGCATAGGATATAGCATCGTTGGCAGCATTGTGTTTTCCCAATTTTCTATTCCAATGCCTCTGACAACGCTTTGGCCGTCCAGGGACCACTATGTAGGTATGGGTCAATCTGAGGCTTTAGAGGTTCTACAGTTAACCAATCGTGGAGAAGTAGAACGTTATCTGAAGACATTGAGGGAAAGATGTGATTCATATAAGAAACAAATAATTCCTCTTATTGCTGAAAGATCACAAAGGGTACGGTCCGGCCTACCGATTGACACTACTCTTTCTGACTTATTTAAATTAAAGGAGTCGCAAAGAAAGCTGCGAAGCCTTGTAAAGATCGCTGAGAAGGCTGATAACGCTCTAAGTCTGAACCCCTGTTTTCTGGATTACGCTATTAATTTTGGATCGAGAAATACTGAACGGCAATGGAGTGAGAAGCTGATGAACAACGATACGCTTGTTACTCCAACTGTCATGCAGGTATGACGATAATAATAATACTAGATAGCTGTAACTACGGCACATACTTTTTGTGAATTGTTAAAGAAAGAAAACCACCCGCGGACTAAAAAAAAAAGAGAAGCCAATGTTATAATTACCGCTGCTGGAGGTATAATTGCTCAGGGAATCATCAAGTCATTAAAACTTGCAAACATTTCAGCGCACAGCAAAATTAAATATAGATTAATTACTACCGATCTTAGCCCACGAGCCGCTGGCCTTTATAGATCTGATCTCGGAATCCTGGTGCCGCCATCCAACTCCTCTAGTTATATTAAGACACTTATTAGACTAGCAGACGACGAAAAAATTGACGCAATCTATCCTGCCTCTGATGAAGAGTTGCTGGTTATTGGAAAGGCAAGGAAAAAGATAGAACAAGAGACGGAAGCGAAGGTGTTGACCAGTCCTGTGGATGTATTGATCACAGCTAGAGACAAGTGGAAGACTTATTTATTCCTCCGCCGAAACAACCTGCCAGCGGCCAAATCGGCTCTACCACAACATCGTGAGAGCATAGTTCAAGAATTCGGATTTCCATTAGTAGTAAAGCCGAGGGAAGGATATGGTTCACTGCATTTCTATTTAGCAAAAGACAACGAAGAGTTAAATCATTCTATAACTAAAATCCAAAGGGCAGGATGGCATCCAATCATACAAGAATATCTAGAGGGTGACATGGAGTTTACCACCGGCGTCACGGTGGATGAAAGCGGAAGTCAAGTCATGGCTTCTATTTCTATCAAGAAGACAATAAAGAACGGACAGACATATAAAGCACATATTGACGACTTTAAAGATATACGCAGATATTCCGAAAGTGTTGCATTGAAATTAGGTGCTAGGGGTGCCGTAAACATTCAGGCTAAATTAACGGAGGATGGTTTGCCTAAGGTTTTTGAAATCAATCCCCGCTTCTCAGCAACCTGTCCTATGAGATCGGCCGCAGGTATAAACGAACCAGATATCGTCTTTAGAAACACGTGCTTAGGCGAACTGATCAAAATTCCTGATTATCAAACGTTACTTTGCCTAAGGTACTGGAATGAACTCTATATTCCCATTCCCGCTTATGATCTTTTTTGTAAACAAGGTAAGGTAAAGAGTCAGAATGATTCATACATTTTAAAATATTTTTAGTATTCATCGTGCGGATCTACGCATCGTTTCACCACTTTGTTATTCTTATTACTTCGAAGGCCTCGGCGTATCTTGTATTCATCTGATAACCCCTGTAAGATGATCTTCCTATTACTGCTTCTATCCACAAATCACCGCAGCGGATTTTTTGTGATGTGAAACAATCTAATGCTCGTGATTTTATACTCAGAGTATTGCTGATATCTACATATAGCTGAGGTCTAAAAGCGCTTTCGGTTATTCCTCCAGGAATGGTTGTTTCATACATATAGATATCTGTAGAATCTCTTGAAGCTGCTAGTACCGTTCTTGTAAGCGATTGATGGTCTTGATGAGAGTCTCCTATCCATTGTGTAAAAATGGCTTCTGGCTTGGTTTTTCGGACTAATTCGTCTATCCGTGTTACAAACTTCCTACTGAAAACCATTTCATCTGGTGATAGATCGAGGAAATCTGGCGGTTTGCAGCTCATAGTCTTCGCTGACATTATGGCTTCGTGGCGTCTAGCTTCTTTTGTGTCTGTTTCGACAAAATTTGGAAGTGTCGCGATAACCAGCTTGACGTCATATCCGTTGCCAGCAAGCTTCGCGACTGTTCCACCCATCCCTATTTCTATGTCGTCAGGATGAGCTCCAAATATTAGTATCGTTTGTCTATCGCTCATATGTTAGTCAAGATCACGATAATTGCTTTTTATGTCATTGTTGTATGTTTCTTATTAGGAATCCGTATCTTTCGCTCTTCCTGCAGGCCTGACTGACTTAGTTTCCGATGATAATGCAGATTCTGAAGCTTTGTGAGAATCCGAAGACGCCGTAAGAATTTGATGTTGTTCATCAAAGTATTTGCCCTTGGTTTGCCCGTTATTGTTATCATCAAAATTTTTAGATATGGTTGTGCCGTCTAGTCCACTGCTCGTATTGCCACCTCTTGCCGTTCTGTACCGTCTGTAATCTTGATCTACTTCAATTGCGGCAGTTAATATCTTACTCTTTATAGATTTTGAAGATTGTATAAACATTTTGGTATCCTTAGGCAAACAATGACCTCCTATGCCCTCCCTTGGTTCAAGCACGTGAACATTCCATTTTGTATTGAGCGCATCACGGAGCTCTGGAAAGTTTATGTTGTTTGATTGACAATAAAGATAAAGATCCTCTGCAAAAGCAATTTGAAGGTATCTGTGTGCGTTTTCCACGATCTTGGTTATCTCAGCAATTTCTACTTCAGATACAGCATGCATCGGTATTCCGAGATTCCTTTTTAGGTTCGCTGCGGTCGAAGTAGAACTAGACATAGCTGAAGACGAATTCGAAGCCGCGCCCGCTATGGGAGAATCCTCCAGCAACTGCTTTTGGCTTCCGTCATAAAATTCCATTGCTACATCAAGACAACACTCACACACTCCTCCGATGACTCGCAGCTGATTTACTCCGTGCTCCTTTTCTTCTAATGCATACCATCTGTGTGGCGCGTGTGCAACATGCAACCTGTGATTTAAGATTTGAAATATCTTCTTAGAAGTGCCCTTAGGTATGGTACTCTCAATAGATACAAGTGTACCGCTGCTTGCTTCACGTGAAATCTTTTCGGCTATGGACAACAAACCTTCTATTTGAGGTGAAAATATATCATCTGGCCTGTGGGTAGAGATGCATAGTATGTAAACATCAAAATCTGAAAAGCTGTCAGCCTTTTTTATTCCTGCTGTTAATACTGCACGTTCGACTGCCTTCGGACTGATGTCATAACCATAAGCATCAAATCCGCGTTCCTTTACATATTTTGCGACCGGTAACCCTAGCTGTCCTAATCCAACGATTAAAACCTTATTAAACGTGGTCGATCCCGGTCCCCTATAATCTGGCGCTGGCAATTATACACTATTATCGTAGAACTATCATTATTAAAGACTTAAGAAACAAGAAACGATAAATTATTCCCTATGAATATTTATATTCTTCTTATCTAGAATATAAAATTTCTACGGGAAAATGGAAGTAAAAGAATATATACAATTCGCGCCAAATGGGTTGCCCTTTTGTCATCATTATAGACAGTTACAAATAATGTCATTAAAGCCCTTGCATAACCAAATAGACATAATAGAACCCGAATGATCATAATATCAACTAAATAAAAGGTAATACACTCTTCTCCAGATAACGATTAACTAGCTTATATCCTAAGGCACTATCATAATCTATCAATGCTGAATAAAATCAGACGACTACTCGAACCTCACCTGATTGGTTTAGGATCCCACCTTGCTTCCAGGGGGTGGTCACCTAATCTTTGGACGTTTCTAAGCTTTGCATCTGCCGTTCTAGCTGCGATAGCGTTTTCGAATATCCATGAGCATCTGCCTTTTTCCTGGTACTATCTATCCGTGAGCGCCGGAATTTTGCTTTTAGTATCTGGCTTTTGTGATATAATCGACGGCTCGGTAGCAAGGGCATCGAAGGGGACGTCCAAAAAAGGTGCTTTCTTGGATTCGATGCTAGACAAATTTGCAGAAACGATAATTTATATTGGAATAGCCTTTAGCGGTTTGGCTAATCCTATTTTTTGCTTGGCTGCGCTTTCATCATCT
Organism: Thermoproteota archaeon; assembly: GCA_046728625.1. Taxonomy (GTDB): domain Archaea; phylum Thermoproteota; class Nitrososphaeria; order Nitrososphaerales; family Nitrososphaeraceae; genus DASQQB01. The sequence continues at coordinate 9,918 of JBKPEX010000094.1, read as the reverse complement.
CTTCTAGTTAGCTATACAAGATCGAGGGCAGAATCGCTGGGTGTTGATTTAAAAGGCATTGGCATTGCTGAAAGGGCTGAACGGCTAATGATAATTTCTCTAGCAGCTATAGTACCATTAAGGAACGCGATGTCCTTTGCAGTTGTCATAATTCTTATTTTGTGTGTAATTACTCTGTATCAGAGAATAGGATACACCTATAATAAATTAAATTATAATTAGTTATCGAAGTCGCCCGCCAGTTCGTCGATCTGATTCTGATCTTACTTTAACAACACCTCTATGGACTGCGCAGGAAACACAATAAAACTTTACATCCGTCAACGGTGATATGTATGCTCCTTGCGCTTTAAGTTCTTTGGCTAATGTAGGCTCAACCAGAGTTATTCTACCTGTGACTTTCTTTGCTTTATCACGGGGAACCATGGCACCACATTGGCTGCAATGAACAGTTCCCGAGCTTCCTTTTCCTCCTTTGGTTCGTCCTCTACTGGTTCGCTTCTTTGGCATAGTAATAGATTCGATTTCCCCGTTTTAAATCTTATGATATCACCATAGAGTTGATAAAAGCTGTTATCTACCTAAGAAATATTAAACTTAACTTCCATTACTGTTGCATTGAAAGCAGCAATAGTTTCTCACACCGTAATAGATCATATTCAAGATGAGCACAGAAACACGATTGCTGACAGCTTGGGCGGCCCAACATGTTACGGTGGCCTGATTGCCAAAAAGTTTGGTTTTGATGTTATACCTGTTACCAAAGTTGGAAACGATTTTTCAGTCAATAATAAGAGGCTATTACATGAAAATGGAATTGAAATAAACCATTCCCATATAGCCAACAACTCTCCTACAACAAGATTTCTGATCACAATTAAAAAGGACAACAGAGATTTGTTTTTGTGTTCGAAATGTGAACCGCTGAGGAGCGAAGACTTCTGTGAAATAAATGCAGATTGCTGGATAATAAGTCCAGTATTGGATGAGCTTTCTGTAGATTTACTTGCACATTTTGCCAAGGACATAAAAGAAAATGATGATTTTGTTTTACTTGATCCACAAGGCTATTTTAGACTAACGGATCAATATGGTAATATCCTTTCGGTAACAAATTTCAAATATGATCTACCAAGCTTTACGGCTTTAAAGGTAAGTCAAAACGACCAGAGAATACTGACCTCTGGTCTAGAGGGTGAACAAGCAATGCGACTTATCCATTCAAGCAAACGGATCAAGTTTTTAATTTCGACTCAAAATTATCGAATAGACCTGTTGTACGATGAAATGCATTACTGGATCAACATACCCTATATAGAGACTCTAGATTCAACCGGCGCAGGGGATATCTTATCATCCGCGTTTGCATGTGCATACGTTAAAGAAAAAGACCCACTATGGGCTGTATGTTTTGGGGCTGGAGCAATACGTGCAGCCTTAGAAACAAGATTAGCAGGTCTAAACAAGGTTCCCTCAAAGTCAAAGATTGAACATTGCGCTTCGTATTACTATAACACCGTCTCCTTCAAGATACTGTGAGTATCTATGGTTCCAATTGTAGTTTAACTTTAAATTCAGGTGAAATGTGGTTTTCCAGTGTATCATAAGCTATGAAGATTGCTTTGTCAGGTATCGACTCTGGAGATGGCCTTTTGATGTCACAGATAAAAAAAACCCTTGATCTGTCGTATATTGATGCGCAAATCATGAAGAATGAGGATCACAGAATGGCAAACGAAGTGGACCTTGTTCTGGTAACAGGGGGCGACAGAGGAATACTGGATTATTTTCATAGAGTTGTGACTGATTCTGCCCCAGTGCTAGCACTTTATGAATCAGATTCGACTGGTTTTCTTGCCCAGTTGGATGTTAGAGATCTTGAACACGCTATTAGTAGATTAAAGAAAGGAGACTACGAGGTAGACGAGGTATTCCGCATAACGGTCAAGGTAGACGGCAAGGAAGTTGAACCTGTGTTAAATGATGTAGCAGTCTTTCCTAGTAAGAGTGCCGTGTTAATGGAGCATGTGCTGAAAATAGACAATAAAGATGTCTGGCACGACAAAAGTGACGGAGTAATTGTAGCTACGCCTACTGGTTCAACGGCATATTCTATGTCAGCTGGAGGGCCCATGGTGTTGCAGAGATCCCAGGTCTTTATAGTAGTATCTGTAAACTCTGTAGATAATACTCGACGTCCGCTGGTTGTTCCTAATGAAACGACAATTGAAGTTGCAGACATTATGAGCAGATATCATTGTGAAGTGGTATTAGACGGCGGATCGCGTATCAGCGTAAAAAAAACGCTCGAATGTCATAAACATGAATTTCCGGCCAGGTTTGCAAGGTTAGTTTCAGATTCTTCTCCATTATCAATCATTGCAAAAAAGGTAAAATTAGCAGAAGATTTATTGACCATGCCCCCAAGTGCAAAGTTGATTTTGAAGACCCTTGAATACGAAGGTGCCCTAAGTCAAAAGGAAATTTCAACAAGGACAATGCTTCCAGAAAGGACCGTTAGACTATCATTAAAACATTTGCTTGGTAGAGGACACGTGAAGAAAAAAACGTCACTGCGTGATGCCAGACAAAGAATTTATGAGCTTAGATTCTAGAGCAGGCTGCTTTCACAAAAGCATCAAAAGCTTTTTCCGCTTTTCCTGGTCTACTGCTGAACTCGCAATGATATTGTACTGCGAAATAGAATCTGTGATTTGGTATCTCTAATATTTCGGTCCTACGTCCATTATCGGAATGGCCGGAAAAGATCATTCCGTTTGATTCGAGGGCGCGGCGATACCTCTGATTAAACTCGTATCTGTGCCTGTGTCTTCTTTTTATGGTGTGCACTCCGTAGATTTTTTCGGCCCGAGTATTACGGACAATTGATATTTGGTGACTACCAAGACGCATCGATCCGCCCATGTTCTCCGATGAAGCTATTTGCTCTGGCATAAATTCTACTACTGGTTCATCCGTTTCCGGAAGTATCTCCGTAGAATTGGCGTCTTCAATATTACAAGCGCTTCTGGCAAATGCAACAATCGCTAACTGAAATCCAAAGCATATTCCCAGAAAAGGTATATCTTTCCTTCTTGCAAAGGTTGCGGTATTTATTATTCCTGCGCTTCCCCGTTTGCCAAATCCTCCAGGGATCAGTATACCGTGAAATCTTTTAAGCGAATTAAAAGATTCATTCCGTGTTGATTCATCAAACCTTTCTGATTCGATCCACTCGATAGCGACTTTTCTGCCCACGTTAGCTCCTGCATGAGAAAGAGCGTGATAGATGCTAACATAACTATCCGGCAGAGAAACATATTTCCCTATTACTGCAATATTCACCGTGTTATTATCCCTGTAACTACCAAATGATTTGGCAATATGTCGCCAATTAGACCAATTGAGAGTATGTCCTCTTATCAACAATTTTTCAGTGATGACTTTGACGATACCTTGTTTTTCAAGCACTTCTGGGACCCCATAAATTGAAGTCGTGTCGTGGCACGAGATAACTGAATTTTCTTTTATACTTGCAAATAATGAAATCTTATGTTTTGCTTCAGATGTCAGGGGCCTCTTGCATCTTACAGCTAATATATCAGGCTGGATCCCAATCCTTCGCAACTCTTGTACACTATGCTGAGTTGGCTTTGTTTTTTGCTCGCCTACCACATCCAGCACTGGAGCGAGCGTCACATGAATAAAGAATGTACTAGACTCGCCTTCTTCTAGTTCCATCTGTCTTAATGCTTCGAGAAATGGGAGGCTCTCAATGTCACCGACTGTGCCACCGCATTCTACCACTAGCAGGTCCAATCCTTCATTTCTGGCAATATTCCTTAGCTGATCCTTTATAGCATCCGTAACGTGTGGTATGATCTGAACGCATTGTCCTAAATATTTTCCTTTTCTTTCAGCGGTTATCACTTTTGAATAAATTCTTCCTGTAGTTATGTTGTGATCTTTAGTCATTGCAACATCCAAAAATCGTTCGTAATTTCCAATATCCATGTCACACTCTCCGCCGTCGTCGGTTACAAAAACCTCTCCGTGTGCGATTGGATTCATTGTTCCTGCATCATAATTTACATAAGGATCAATCTTGACGCAGGAAACTTTTAGACGAGACATTTGTAGTAATTTAGCAGTAGAAGAAGTTATCACTCCCTTTCCTAATCCTGACATAACACCTCCTGTAACAAAAATATATTTAGCTTTATTTACATGATTCAAATGACTATTGGGCGGCATATTTACTTTTAATGCGACGGGTTTTTATCTTTTTTTGAACCGACAAAATTGAGTAGAATTCCCTGACATAAAATTATTATTTCATCCAGACTGGAAGCTCTTGTTATTTATCTGCTTGGTTATCGGATAGACTATTGCGATCGTTCTTATTTAATCATCATCAGGTTGTCCGCTTATTCAGATGATAATATGGAGATCTGAACAATACTAGCTAAAGTAAATGACCACGGTTTAGAATTATTCGCCTAGGTAGCCTACCGATGAAAAAAAAGCTGTCAGTTCGGTTACAAACCTATTTTCTCTATTTATTTCATACATCAAATTAACAAGCTTAGTTTCTTTTATCCACTCTATCTTTTTCAGATCTTCAAGGTTACGTTTAATGTCTTCTCTTTTCAAACGAGTTTTCTTGTGCAAGGCATATATCGTAAATCTCTTGTTTTCCTCTGCTAATGCCCTCATTATTTTTATTTTGCCAATACTTCCTAGTCCAATTTCAATTATCTCTTTGCTATTCATAGAATCTATGGCCATGCCATGATCAGGGTCGCTATTTAGTCTGCCGTCTAATTTGTTTTTTAAGTATTGGCTCGAGTTCATCTAATGACATATTACTGACACCTATTTCTTTAAATGACCTTATGTCAATTATTTTTCTTTGTCCTAAATCATCCAAATAATCTTCGATATCCAGTTTTTTTAATTTAAACTCCTCAGCTATTTCGGTGGACTGATCTCGGATTTCTTTGAGTCCTATATAGTGTTTTTTTGTTGATCGCAACGTACGGACTAAGGCAAGCAAAGTAAATAATTGATTTTTGCCAAGCTCCTCAATCTCTTCTATTGTGACTGATGCTTTAGTTTGACCATATACCTTTCTAATATGATCAAGAGTTATTCTGCCGCTGCCCTGGCTCTCCGCTAAATTACCTGCATAAAGAAGAAGATCAAGGGAAAATCTAATGTCACTATTAACATGCGGTGAAGTGGTAATATTAGCCACTTCATCTATAATATCACTGCCAATAGCCTGAGAATTAAATGCTTCAGAACACCTACTATTTAGTATGTCAGTTACCTGTTGAATAGAATAAGATGGAAAATACATAGGAACTCTGCCTAACGTACTTAGCTCGGCTTGATCTAGCCTAGAGTAAAATTCGGTGCTTCTTGCAATAAACATCATTCCTTTCACGTTGCATGATTTATCATGATCAAATTCGTTTAGTCGAGTCAGATCATAGATTATACCCATATCTTTGGTAGTCCTGATCAGATAATCGATTTCGTCAAGAATAATCAATGCATAGGTCTTATTTTCAACAAGGTAACGCAGTAAATACCTGAGCATTTCTTCGGCGCTCAGTCCCTGGGCAGGAAGCTCAGGAGCTAGACGATCCAATAAATACCTGTATATTCCATATTTGTTGCCCCCCTGTAATTTTAAATTAACATAAGCTGTTTTCATGACAAATCTGTTATCGTCACATTTTTCTTCTAAAAGCTTACAAACTTTCAAAATAGTGGATGTCTTGCCGATCCCAGCTGGTCCAATAATTTGTAAGATCGTTAATGGGAAGTCATCTGGGTCGCTGCAACAATCTTTGAACATAAACTGTATTTGTTCTATTTGTTTATCACGGTGAGGCAAGTACTGAGGAATATATCTAGGAGATAGCTTTGCTCTATTTTTGAATATTTGGCTGTCAGACATTATATGGATATAGATCAGATTAACATGATATTATTATATTAATCCTATGTAATTAGGAGCATTAAAATCCCGTTATTTTTAGATAACTCCATATAAGTTTCAGAGGGATGGAAATCAGAAAACTGCGTGAAAATGTTATATGTCTATTAAAGGAGTGTTATTTGGTTAAGTGATTGTCCAACAAGGATGGTGGTATAGAAGCATATTTCAAGCCAACAAAATTTATTCCAAACATTTACGATGCGAGAATTAAAACCTTGCATTATATTTTATCTCGTAGAGAAAAATGTTGAATCAACTCTTACGCTTTTGTAATAGATTTCAGAAATTAGTCATGTCTTGATTCTGACTTTGCATATTAACAAAACGAGCAGTTTAATAACAGCTATAGCGGTACTACTATAGTCATCTCTATCGTTCACATCATCTAGGATTCGCTTTAAATTGAGTAAGTTCATTAGATCCAACAAAGGCATTAAAGCGCTTGCAGACAATTCTTACAAGGCTATAGAGGAAGGTGCATACACCACAGAAAACAACGACTACAAGCTTCACGAAGTGATTAGCTTAAAGAATGCGATTCTTTCATGTATACATGCACCAATAATCGCCGAGCTAAAATCTGCATCTCCATCTGTTGGGCATATTTTGAGGTTTAACAAAAATACAATTACACAGTTATCCCAACATATAATAAATTCAGGTGCGATGGCGCTTTCTGTTCTAACACAGCCTTATGTTTTTAATGGATCTATTGACTACATTACGGCAGTTAGACAAAATGCTCCAGTTCCCATACTTATGAAGGATATAGTAGTCAGCGAGACTCAGATAGATGCCGCAAAGCAAGTGGGTGCTGACTGCGTTTTGCTAATAAAGACAGTATTTGATGATAACCTAGCTGAATGTAGTCTGGAAAGGATGTCAGAATATGCTGATAAGAAGGGGTTACAGGTTATCTTTGAAGTACATTCAGAGAACGAGTTTCGTGATATTTTGGACTATAACTTGAATGGAAGGCAACCGCTCTTCATTGGAATAAATAATAGAAATTTGAATACATTAAGAACAGATATTAACACAACACTGGCGTTGCTTAGAAAACACCAAAAAGGAAGAAACATTGTCATTAGCGAAAGCGGAATAGAAAAACCAGAAGATATACAGCTTCTGGGACGACATGGAGTTGATGCATATTTGATTGGGACTAGTATTATGAAATCAGCTGACATCGCATCAAAAATGAAGCAATTATACCTGTCAATATAGGTTACGTTGGATTTACAAAATATCTTAATAATCCTCCACGTACAGCATCAGTTAGGAAATCGTCTTAATATGTCTGGAAATTACCCCGTGTATGGGAGATTTGGAAAATATGGAGGAAAATACATTCCTGAAACGTTGGTTCCTGCCTTGGAGGAATTGGAAGTCGGATACGAAAAATATAGAAAAGATGAAGATTTTCAAAAGCAACTTAGATATTACCTCACTCAGTACGCTGGTCGTCCAACTCCTCTTTATTTCGCAGAAAATCTTACAAATCATATCGGTGGCGCACGGATCTATCTTAAAAGAGAAGATCTTTTACATGGCGGCGCTCATAAAATCAATAATACTCTTGGCCAAGCTCTCTTAGCCAAGATGATGCGGAAAAAAAGAGTTATTGCTGAAACCGGTGCAGGTCAACACGGAGTTGGAACAGCAATAGCTTCTGCTCTACTGGGGTTGAATGCTGAGATTTATATGGGATCAAAAGATGTCAGGAGACAAAAACAAAACGTTTTTCGGATGAACTTGTTAGGAGCTGAGGTTCATTCGGTTGCCTCAGGCACCAGAACTCTAAAGGATGCAATAAATGAGGCATTAAGAGATTGGATTACGAACATTCGAAATACATATTATCTTATTGGATCTGTAGTTGGGCCACATCCTTATCCTATGATGGTAAGGGATTTTCAAAGTGTTATAGGGCAAGAAATAAAACAACAAATGAGGGATTTACGCAAGGAACTTCCAAATTCAATAGTAGCTTGCGTAGGCGGAGGCAGCAATGCAATAGGAGCATTTTATCCCTTTGTAAATGATTCGGAGGTTTCGTTATACGGAGTTGAGGCTGGCGGAAAGGGGCTAGATACAAAGAAGCATTCTGCTAGCTTATCTGCAGGATCAGAAGGAATATTGCATGGAATGTTTACATACGTTTTACAAGATAAATATGGTCAGGTACTGAATACTCATAGCATTTCTGCCGGACTCGATTATCCAGGAGTAGGACCCGAACATGCATTCTTGAAGCAATCTAAGAGAGCGAAGTACGTCGAATGCAAGGACGACGATGCGATAACCGCATTTCTATTACTATGTAAACTAGAGGGGATTATTCCGGCACTGGAACCTTCTCACGCATTATCTCAAGCAATTAAAATAGCCGCTAAGATGGATAGGAACGAAAGTGTTGTCGTCGCACTATCAGGGCGCGGCGATAAAGACGTGGAAGTCGTCTTACAATACCTAAAAACAAATAAATCAAAATATGGAAGGGAGTACTACAAGAGAAAAAAAATGTAGTGGAACCAAGATAACTCCCCTAGGACTGGTGATAGCGGTCAAACCAATATAATCGTGGTACCGCGATACCTCAATAAATCCTGTATACAACCATAGGGAAAATCATCTAAATAGTTACATTGGTAGAACAGGCTAAGTGATGGGCCAATTTAAGGCTCATGGCCAATCTCAAATTTAAGAACCGGTCTACAATGTCTCAGATGTGATTGGTAAGGACCTTAAAGATCACGCCCCGAAGTTGGTTAGTTTATTAAATAAAATAAATAGTTCATTGGTAAAAATATAGGTTACCGTGAATGAAGCAAAACTTAAAGAGCTCTTTATCAGTTCATTAAGAAGAGGCCATATCTATAATAATCATATCTTTCCTGTATCCGAAAGATTTGACAATGACGTAAGGATCAAGGAAGAGGGTTACTTTAAAAAATTCGATCTTGTAATTTCAGTTATAAATAGACGTCAAAACAGTACAATCAGGTTTGACTCTGTTGAGGCGTATGACAACTATTCAAACTTATTGATGCGAACTAATATGATTACAGAATTTGCAAGAAAAGAGAAATGCAGAGCAGATTGGATTACATTCTTCCCCATTGAAATCAAATCCGATGATGATGTGTTAGACAGGAGACTTGCCAATCAAGTTCTAGATGCCATTCTTTCCTTTGGGAGGTCAGTTATCTTACTGGACAAGATACATTCGAATCGCGCTGTTAAACGTGGGATATTACAGTTAATTCCCGCAACATGCATCGGTTATACTGGAAACGATGACTATTTTGAAATTCTCTCGGTATTTGATAGGCTAATAGCAAACAACATCTTTAGCATGTCCAAAAGGACCTTGTCCAAGGTGTTGGCAATAGGTGGATTAGAGGAAGAAAATAAAATAGACAGAATTCAGAGATGTCTTGATACGATACAAAGAATAACCCAAAAGGTAGTATTCAACCAGTTACATAGTGAAAATCTTTGTATCACCCAAGACGAGGTAGAATTTATACAGAGCCTTGCGATGCGTAACGTGGCATCTTTTCCCAGCAAAAAGCATCTGATGAAATTAATTTCGGAGAGTTCGAATAGCAAAATTACCGAATATTTCTAATTCGTCAATTTGCCTTTTCCAGATGTATGATATATTACCAGCTAGCAATATACGAACACAAAGAGGTTTACAGGATTCAACCAGAAATTTTAGCAGCAAGATGATTTTAGTAAATCAGGATGATTTGATTATCTAATTACGCGGTATTGTTAGCACCTTCTTTGCCCATTAAATAATGCTGCACTATATGGTAACGAGTCCACACATATCGTTTGCAAATAGCATATTGTTGAGGGTTACTTGAAACTTGATACCTTCTCGTTCTATAATTACC
>JBKPEX010000016.1:0-1345 GCA_046728625.1 Thermoproteota archaeon | reverse complement strand
ATCTGATTTTGTAAATGAGAGCAAAAAATCGGATAGCGTTTCTATAACAATTACAGAAGCACTGCCAACTATTCTTTCGGGATGGGATGAACGATTAGTTAAGAAAGTAAATGAAGTTTTACATGAAAAAGAAATAAGAATAATGACAATCTCTGGAGTTAGTAGAGTTGAAAATGATGGGGAGGGTAGTAGTATTTATCTTAGTGATAGCGGATCAAAAATTCATTCATCTCTTACTATTTGGACTGCAGGAGTTAAAGGTTATGATATATCAATAAGTCCAGAAGTTGAAAAAACTAAAGATGGCAAAATAATTCTAAATGAATTCTGTCAGATTGGTCGCTATCCAAACATATTTTCAATCGGCGATATAGCCGCAGTGAAAGATGAGAATGGGAAATTATACCCGCCTTTAGCTCAGATTGCAGTTAGAGAAGCAAAATATCTTTCAAAACTTATACCCAAATACGTTATTACTAATCATGCTGATCTAAGCTCTTTACCACTGGATGAAAAATTCCAATATAATATCAAGGTACAATTAATCTCCTTGGGAAATGATGACTATGTAGGATTGTTTAACACCCATGTGATAAGCGGCAACCTTGCAAAGTTGGTGGAGGAATTTTCAATGAGTGCGTATATCAATACACTCGAAAGTGGTGGAAGAGATATTATGAATACAAGTTTATATGGAGACGACATATTTTCTCACCTAGTATCCGGAATAACCTTCGCACGTTTTACCTTCATGAAATGGTTACAAAAAAAGACATTATAGACTGACAAAAATTGGCAATATCTATTTGCTACTCCAAAAAGTCAACTATAGCCCTATCATACAGACCAGAAAAAGGGCATTATAGAGGATAGGATAAGAATTGCCTCTACATAGATTGTGATTGCTGTCATCACCATGCAATCTGAATAGAAATGAAGAACTCTTCTTGTAAATATTCGTAGATATGCTAGGATAGATCTTTCATCCTTCAAATCCCCAACTTGATTTTTTAAAGGGCGCAATTTTTAGGTAATACTACTTTCAAGGCAATATTTCAGCAATTCCTTTAATCTCCACATCCCTTGAAGTCCAAGGATTGATTGACTCATACCAAATCGTCTACCACAAAAGCCATTTTGTTACGTTGTATTCTGTTTAGGAAGTTTAGGCCATTTTGATCTTCCACCTCCAAAGTATAGGTATCTGCCGTCAAACTCAAAAGCTACTGAGACCACACGAGATCGCATATATAAAGAGACAGTGACAATTCTACCCAGTCCTTATTCCTTCAGAAAAGTCGATTTCTTTTCGTTGAACCTTAGGGCATGAGTCTCTTTAGGCATT
>JBKPEX010000268.1:0-5632 GCA_046728625.1 Thermoproteota archaeon | reverse complement strand
CATGTAGATTCAAACTGTTTCAAGTTACTTACAGCAGTTGTATTCCTTATTCTGTTCCCTGAATGAGGTTGGTGTATATAGTAATGGAGAACAATAATAGCAATGTCAACAAATTGACATAGAATTATATAGATTCAAGCAAATTCTAAATAATAAATTAATGAAAAAAGAATCAGATACTTCCAACAATTATTGAGGAATTATTGAGGATGGTAGTACGGATTACATGGTTTCAGATTGAATTATAATGCGGCATAGGAAGTACATGAACCTAGGATACTAAAGTTAGTCCTCCATCAACATAGATTGTTGTTCCTGCGACGTAGCTTGCATCATCAGATGCTAAAAATAAAGCAACTTTTGCTATTTCCTTTGGTTGTCCTATTCTATGTACTGGAATTTCTTGTTCCTTTTTCTCCTTCTCCTTTTGATTCTCAAGCAATTCTTTATTCATATCAGTTGCGATAGCTCCTGGTGCAATCCCATTGATTCGTATTCCTTTCTCTGCTAGTTCTAGAGCAATAGTTTTAGTTAGCATCTGCATTCCTCCCTTAGAAGCAGCATAAGGAGCTGATTCAGGCTGAGGTGTTTGTTCATGTACAGAAGAAATATTGATAATTGAATAATTTCTATTATTATTTGCATCTTTCGTCATGTTTTTTACTGCCTCTCTGGTACACAAAAATGCACCCTTCAAGTTTATGTCAATTACTTCATCCCAATCTTTCTCTGTTAGCTCATTTATTTTCTTCGACTCTCCGCCTATACCAGCGTTGTTAACTAGAACATCAATCCTTCCAAACTGTTTGACAGCACTCTCTATTAGAGATATGCAAACAGACTCCTGTGATATATCACCCGGTACTGAGACAATCTTTCCAGCATCTTTGATAGATTTTGAAATATCTCTAGCAGCTTGCTTCAGCTCTTCTTCGTTTCTAGCATTGATTACTACAGAATATCCTGCATTAGCAAATTCCAACGCTATTGCTTTTCCAATACCTTTACTAGAACCTGTTACTACTGCTACTCTTCTTTCATTGTCACTACTGAAGTTGCTTTTTTCCTGCATGTTATTTTTACTATGGGATAAGGCTCAGCATAGTTAATTAGCCTTTATCAAGTTTTCCATTAGGCAGATGTTCAATAATATCAAATATTGAATTATTGAATATATACCATCCACAGTATATCCATGTAATAAAAGCAATATCAATTCGTTATCGTGTTTGCTGAATTTCCAGTAGGTAATACTGTGATTGAGTTCCGTTTTAGAACTGCTATTAGTGCGAGAACCACTGAACCCGGACCTTAAACTCCCCATCCGTGGCTTGAGACTCCGAATCCCACTCCCCGAGCTATACTTATGGATTCAAGGCAAATCAAACTCAAATTCGAATTAGTCAAGTAAAACGTCTCATGGAAGAAGGGAGTGGATGATCATTCTAATAATGTAATATTCTTATTACTGTTATGTACATATAGTGTATTTATTGTTACTGATATACAAAAATAAGAATGTAATTAAAGGCATGAATAGAAGTCAATGTAATCATAGAAATCAGAAATGATACAATACTATGCAAAATCCATAGATATGGATTGTATCAGTCCTTTTTCTATTCCCATTTCAAACATTTTCTTAATCGAGGCTTCACCTTTGGTTCCCATATTTACAGTTACATCGTTTACATACATTTTTATAAACTGTGTAATGACATCTTTTGACTGTCCACGACTATATTTCATTGCATAATCCACTGCAAAGTCAATATTTTCAAGGCCATATAAAATTGAATTTTTAAAAAGATTGTCAAACGTTACGATCTGTTCGTGTGTCATTGATCTGCTGCTTGCTACATTAATTCCTAAGGGTACAGGCATTCCATCTGTTTTAATTGTCCACCAATTTCCTAAATCAAGAATGTTGTTAAGTTTTGAGCTATTATAAGTAATCTGAGCTTCATGAATGACTAATCCTGCATCTACTTCATCAGATAGAACTGCTTCAGGAATTAGTTGAAAGGGAATCTCTTTTTCTTTGAACTTTCCTACTGCTAGATTTAGTAATAAATTGGCAGACGTCATTTTGCCAGGAATTCCAATTGTGCTATTACTTAATTGCGAGAGCGATAGTTTCTTTTTCGAGATAACTATTGGTCCATATTTTAGCCCAAAACTTCCACCACTCCTCAATATTATATAATCCTTCAAATAAGCATACGCGTGAGCTGAAATCGCAGTAATGTCAAGTTCATGCTTTAAAGCACGTCTGTTGAGAGTTTCAATATCTTCTATAACGTGTGTGATCTTAAAATCAGTAGATTTTACGTTTCCAGAGGCAAGCCCGTAGAACATAAAAGCATCATCTGCATCTGGAGTGTGGCCTAATGTTATTTCCTTCATATACGGATATAGTTAAGTCTATAGGGTAATAATATTTTCTTCTTTCTCTAAAAGCATAAAGATAATAATAAAAATGTAAATACGTGTACAGAAAAAATAAACTAAATGTTATAATAAATTAATAAGAGTTATTCATTGCCATTAGATGTACCCTGTAGACATATTATAGCAATCCAATGTTACAAATAGTTTAGTAGTATCATAATCCATAATATTATTCGACTAATAGCATCTAACTATTTGTTATTAGATTACTATTATTCAGCGTATATGTTTACAGAATAATAACGAATTGTAAAATAAAAAATATTGAAGAAAAAACTATTCCTTGTCTATAAATTCATCTGAGTTAGGGGGTTCTGGATTAAGACCCTTCCTTTTCCTTATATCTGCAATTAAATTTCTAAGAATTGATTGGGGGGCAGATTGCCAAGTCTTGAAATAAGTACTCCACATAGCCTTACCAGCTGTTCCTCCTCTCATAATCTCAGAAAGGTCAAATGTTTCAGAAGCTGGTACTTCCCCGAGTATAATAGAAATTACACCTTTTTGTTCGACATTGAGTAATTTACCTCTTTTACCAGATAGTATTCCAGATACCGTACCAATTTGTTCCTGTGGACATTTGATCTCAATGCCAAGTATAGGTTCGAGTAAAACCGGGTCTGCGATTAACATAGAACCCAGCATAGCTCTTCTGCTTGCTGGCATTAATTGTGCTAAACCTCTATGAGCTGGATCTTCATGTGGAACAAAATGATGCAATACAAACTTTACACCTCTTACTGTTTCATGAGCTATTGGACCAGAATGTATGACATCATCAAAACCAGATTTGATCGAATCCATAGATTCTTGTATAAATTGGACACCCTTTGTTTCATCAATCAACATATTACCACTTACATCTATTGCGGCAACACTTCTGGCTTCATCTGCACTCCAACCTTTTTCTCTAAGGGTCTTGGCCATTTCCTTTTTGTCCATATCTTCATTGATTTGTCCATTTTTTATCATATCTATGATCTGTTCTCCAAGTGGTTCTACACGCAGAAAGATTTTATTGTGTTTATTAGGAGACTTGCTCATGATTGGTCCTGCTTTTGCTCGGATAGTTTCTCTATAGTTGATCAATGGTTGAGTAGTTGTAATATTAAGACCTGCTTCCTGTAAAAGAGAAGTAGCAATTTCAAGATGTAATACGCCCATTCCTGCCATTAACGTTTCACCCGTTTCTTCATTAATCTTTACTATAAGATTGGGATCTTCTACGGTAAGTCTCCGTAAAGCCTCTACAAGTTTCGGCAAATCCTTTGGATGTTTTGGTTCTACTGCAATTGTAACAACTGGTTCTGAAACATATTTGATCGATTCAAATGCGGGTATACTTTTTACTGTTGAAATTGTTTCACCTGCCACAGCATAATCAAGACCAAGTAGTGCAGGAATGTTGCCTGCCGGCAACATGCTTACTACCTCCCGCGTATTGCCCATGTAAATGTTTACCGATTGAACTTTTCCCGGTCTCTTCGCATCAATTAGGTGTATTTCGTCGCCATCTTTGACGGTACCAGAGAAAAGTCTACCAGTTGCAACTCTTCCGGCCTGCGGATCAACATTAATTGTGGTGACCATCATTATTGATGGCCCTTTTACGTCACATGCTAGAAGAGACTTTCCAATATCAGATTCTAAATTACCCGGCCAGATCTTAGGTATTCTATATCTTTGTGCTACATGTGGAGGAGGATGATGTTGAACAACCATTCCTAGAACAGCCTCATGTAACGGCGCTCTTTCTGCAAGGGGTTTTATCAAATCAGTCCCATCTGAAGTATAAGCGTCATAAACGTCCTTGAAACTAATCCCTTTTTTTTGTGCCACCTTGAAGTTGAAGCCCCATCTATCTTTTGCAGAACCAAATGCAACACTATTTCCTTGTATACTGACTTTCCACTTTTCTTTAAGTTCTGGTTCAGCATAAATGTCAACAAGTCTATTGAATTCTGCAATTATATTTGAAAGCCATTTTTGCATGGCTGGTGGATCTAACCTTAGTTCTTTTACCAATCGATCGATTTTGTTGATGTAAAGGACTGGTCTAACTCTTTCCTCGAGCGCCTGTCTTGTTACCGTTTCTGTTTGGGTCATAATTCCTTCAACAGAATCTGAAACAACAACAACACCATCAATAGCTCTAAGGGCACGGGTAACTCTTCCCGTAAAGTCTATATGACCTGGTGTATCGATCATATTAATTACATATTCTTTACCTTCACTTTCATAGAATAGTGTGACATTAGCTCCACGTATGGTCATTTGTCTGTTTTGTTCAAGTTTCATGGAATCAAGTGCAAGGGCTTGACCAGCCACTGATGGAGAAATAATACCAGAGGCAGCTAAAAGGCTATCACTCATAGTAGTCTTACCATGATCTACATGAGCAATTACACCAAAATTACGTATTTGTTCCTGATTACCAATAATCCTTAGTATATCTTGAGTTGATTTGAACTTCGGCATATTTCAATCGAAAAAAGTTCGTTGGAGGACTATTAAACGTTCCTTAATCAAAGGCTAGTTTTTATCATCGTGATATTGCATTTCTTGGTCCAAATGTAGTTAATACTATATGCAAGCGGAATTAATTAAATCTATATTTGAAATAAATATGTTTAAAATATATGTTCTACACAAACATTCAAAAGATATTGAATTATAAATACGTGACATAATATACATTCCAAATTCTACTAATAATCGTAAATAAAGATTAGTGTACATACTAAATCCATATTAGCGTTCATTGATATCCTTTGATAGTTAAAGGAGACATTATTACTTTCAAACTATATCTATATCCAAACGGAAAAATATACTTAGTTCACATGATAGATTACTAAATTTAACAATTTTCTTCTTCTCTAGTCCTTTTGTATACGTATTTAGATATCGTGCTCCTATACATGTTCTGCTGCCAAATTATGTATATACCATACAGAGGTATTCATTATTTTGTGGTAAAGTACTACTAGCACCATATCACATTCTTCCGTTCTATTAATAGTTATAAATAATCATACCATTTAATTTGTATGCAACTAGACCTACCTAGATATACTGAAAGATTCGGAGCCATAAGTCTTCATGGAGTACAGCGCGTTTATGAATTGGATTCAGGATTCAATGATGGTAGTCCAACTTCTGAAGCTATTAGACGTATTGG
>JBKPEX010000323.1:0-4937 GCA_046728625.1 Thermoproteota archaeon | reverse complement strand
AATTAACTCTCTTACTGCCATGTAAAGGATTCGTTCGCCTGCAAAGCCAGCCAGAGCCGAATTATCTACAAAGAATTCTGACTCTGCCTTTCTATCATAACGAATTTTACCCTTGCCATTATGATTTGTGACTGTAGATGTCCTTATTACTTGTTTTTCCCGTCGAGTCGAAAATTCAGTAGTTGCACTAGCCTTTGATGTCAAACATCAAAATCTGTTCTATAACTCAATTTAACTTTTTACAACATATGATTTAACATATGACGAGAAATTTGTTGACTCGAACTGGGAATCGAGATATATGTCATTCCTTTCAAATTCTAAACTCAACATTACATAGTAGTTATATTTGTATTAGTTTCACAAAGCTTCACAATTTATCTCTGACATATTAGCACACAAGAAGAAGCGTAGTACTTCGTCATTTTATCTCTATTTACGAATCAACTACAACTCATTGTTATTACAGCATCAACTAGATGTGGACAACCAGTGAATGTTAAATGCCATGCCTGCCTGGAGGATAGAGATAGCCGTCGTATATGCCCTACTTTAAAATATGTATACTAATATCTGGGGGGTTTACTGATACTGTAATATCATATGTCCAAACAAAAAGATATGATATTAATTAACAGGCCTTGGATAGGCGAGGAGGAAAGGTCTGAACTATTAGATGTAGTGCATGAAAATACTTTTACCTCTGCATCTATGGACGGAGGGAAAAGAGTGCGTGACTTTGAATCTTTGCTAAGAAATTATCTGCATGTAAAACATGTTATAGCAGTTAACTCTGGAACGGCAGCTTTGCATTCTGCATTACTTGCGTCTGGTATCAAGCAAGATGATGAAGTGCTGCTTCCGTCCTTTACTTTTGTAGCTACTGCAAATTCTATAATCGCAGCTGGTGCGAAACCAGTTTTTGTAGATATCAACAAGGAAGACTATACTATTAGTGTATCGGATTTAAGATCAAAAATTACCAAGAGATCTAAAGCTGTTATACCCGTTCACTTATACGGGCATCCCTCGGATATGGAGGATATCCTAGATATTGCTAATAAATATGCTCTAGATATAATTGAAGATGCATGCCAATCGATTGGTTCTACATACAAGAAAAAACAAACTGGAACCCTGGGTATAATGGGTTGTTTTAGTATGTATGCTAGCAAAGTAGTCACATCAGGTGAAGGCGGTGCTATTGCAACAAATGATGATAACCTAGCCACTACTCTAAAAATGATCAGAAACCATGGTATGGTAGAAGGATACGACACCCGTATATTTGGACTTAATCTACGGTTACCTGAAATGAGTGCTGCTATCGCAAAAGTTCAACTAAGAAAGCTTCCAGAGATGTTATACCGTAGAAGACGTAATGCAGAATTGCTTAATGAGTTGCTCGCTAAAATCATAACAGAAAAAAAGAATGAGATTTTAATAAACTTGCCCCAAGAAATTGAAAGCGAAAAGAAATTCAACTGGTATCTGTATACCGTCGCTTTTGGTAGAGACAGGGACAAAATCAAAGATGTATTGCTAAAAGATAATATTGGTGCCACTGTTTATTACAATCCTCCAGTTCATAAAACTCCATATTATGAAAAGCTGAGTACAGAATCAATCTCAACTAGAACCCTTGCTAATACGGAGTGGGCAAGCGAACATGTTTTGTCTTTGCCTGTTCATCCGTTGGTGACAGAGAAGGATTTGGACCGAATTAAATCCAGTGTTAAAAATGCATTGTACAATGTATGACGTTAGATGGATATTACTATAGCAATACTGTTGAATTTCTAAACTCTTTTATCTCTTTAGTCAGCAAATTGTTCTGCATTGAGATTGATTTTATATACCGGTAAAGGTGGTACCGGAAAAACAGTAACATCCTGTTCTACTGCATTACTTCTTGCTAAAAGGAATTACAAAACCCTCATAATTTCCTCTGATCCTGCACATACATTAGGTGATGCATTTATGCTTTCAGATATTGGACATTACCAGAAAGAAGTTATTCCAAATTTACAAGGATTACAAATCGACCCAGTAGTTGAAATGAACGAACAATATAATACAATACTTTCGTATATGGCGTCAATATTTTCAGCTAAGGGTATCGATGAAACTCTTGCCTATGAAATTGCTATGTTACCCGGAATGACCCAAATATTTTCCCTGCTAAAAATTGAAGAAGTAATACGAACTAAAGTCTTTGATGTAGTAATCCTTGACATGCCTGCCTCAGGCGAGGCATTAAGATATCTATACTTTCCTAAACTAATTGGAAGCATAGGAAGAAAGCTTACAGGAATTGCTGCAATGTTTAGTGGGTTTGCCCGAATATTCCAACTCCCGTCAAAGGTTCCCTCGCCATCAGGTAGTGTTTTGCGAAGCGAAGCAGACCTATTAAATAGACTTCAGATATTATCTGAAATTATACGGAACCCGGAGATGACAAGTATTAGATTAGTTGTTAATCCAGATACCTTCAGTATTGAAAATGCAAAAAGAGCGTTTATGTCAGCCAGTCTTTATGGAATAAATGTTGACATGGCAATAATTAACAAAATTATGCCCTCACCCGAAAATTCCGATCGCTATTATACTAATTGGGCAGATCTTCAGAAGATCAAGGTAGAGGAAGCCAAGGCAAATTTCTATCCCCTTCCAATAAAAGAGGTTGCGCTACACAAAAGCGAGCTACGTGGTGTAGAAATGTTACAAAAGAATGGTGAGTTGATATTTGGAGATGAGGATCCAATCAGAATATTCTATCATGGCAGGCCGTTTACTTTTACTCATCACGGTACTACATTAGTAATGACTGTAAAGGTCCCATTTACTGAAAAGGATGACTTTGGTGTGGAACGCTACGGTGATCAATTAACTATAAAAGTAAAAAATCCTGTTGGATTTATTATTAATGTCATCCCGTTGCCTAATATTACTATAGGAATGAAACTTTCACGTGCCAAATTACAGGGCGATGAACTAAACATATTGTTTCAGAATAATGCTTGATATGGACGCAATTAGATCATACTAATAAAAATAACTACAGGATACCTAAAATATCGATTCATTTAATCAATCTTGAAAGCCTAACACACGTATGCCGCTATCTCTATTTCTTGTAATTTGCAGGGATTAAGAGCTATGACCTACAATTTACAATTCCGATAATTAGAATTGCAAAAAGTCATATCAAGTGACTTATTATGTACAGATATGTACAGATGATAAACAATGAGACCGCATATTACTTCACATACAGTTTATATAATATGTGACTATGTTATTCTCAGATAAATATGCCAATAGATCCAGACTTTCCAAGAAACCACCAAGTGATTGGTAAGCATATGCTTAATGATGATGAACACTTCCACTATGTTTGGGGTCCGGGAAAACCTCAAGAAGCCGCTGAAAATGAAGAAGTAAAATCAGCGTATTCAGCAAGGGGAGAACAAATAGAACCTCTAGGTGCTCACGGTACTATGGTCGCAGTTGATTGGGATTCATGTGTTGCGGATGGAGCCTGTATTGAGGCTTGCCCTGTACAAGTTTTCCAATGGTATAGGACAGAACAAGACATACCAGCAAAAGATATGACTAATACTACAAGTGCTGGAACAGGTAGCACAGTCAAGGACGAAAGGAAGGACTACACAGACAAAGCTGATCCTATTAGAGAACATGATTGTATATGGTGCATGGCGTGTGTTTCTGTATGTCCACCACAAGCAGTTAAAGTAGACCAATCTAACCTAGAATTCCACGAAAAGGCAGCAGGTACATTTAACGAAGCTCTTTCAAAAGGCAGCGCACCACCACCACACGCACACTAAATCCTACCTTCTTTACCTTTTTGTTTCCTGAGGCTTTACTCATGTATTGGTAGCAGAATGTCTAATCGATTAGCTGTGTAACTATTCCCAGTAATTTAGCTATAGTTTTCTGAGTTTGATCCGCCTCTTATCACAAAATGAAAAGAGGACTTGGCATAAAATTGATTATTAAGTATTATGCAAAGATTGAAGATACTTCGTTAGTCTGCAGACCAGAATTTAGTATTCTATACTAGGCAAAAATTTTTTTAAACATTGAAGAGATCTATTACCAGTTAGCAAAGATTTGGTAGTTGCCTTAGATTCCTATATGGGAATGTTCATGCCAGAGGACATTTCGTATAGAATTACAAAGTTTATGTCAGGCGATATGCAATTTCCATTTGTAAAGCAGAACGAGATAATCGGAACTTTCTATATATTTGGAAAAGAACACAAAGTAAACGGACAAATTGAGATTCTCGATGCAACTAATCTAGCAAAAAGGGCAATCACTCAATTATCAACTGATATTAGAGTGCTTAGAAATAGCCCAGGCAAAATAAATTCAGATCTTATACGTCAAAGTTACACCCAAAGAGCCTTGCAAATCTCTGTGGAATCACCGAATTCTAATCTTGTTGATCCATCCCATTTCAACAAACGAGTTGCTGCTGATCCTACGATTTTATCAAATTGCTTTGTGGAGCATATCACTTATTACAAACAGGATTACTTTTTTGAGTTATTCCAACCGTTTAAGGACTATCAAGTTCCTTCGTCATTGGTAAGAATTCTTGAAGGAAGGATGTTGTTGCTTGTATTTAACGTAAAAAACCCAACATTAT
The DNA here is from genome assembly GCA_046728625.1 of Thermoproteota archaeon. Classification (GTDB taxonomy): domain Archaea; phylum Thermoproteota; class Nitrososphaeria; order Nitrososphaerales; family Nitrososphaeraceae; genus DASQQB01. Next base: position 259 of record JBKPEX010000323.1, on the reverse strand, counting down.
TACCATTTGAACATACACTTACACCTTTTGTAACATGGGTTAGGAAGACTAGCAAGAACGTTGATTAATCAGTGAAGTAGTGGAGCAGTCAGCACATTTCTTTTTCTAGGGATTCATACTATGCAGTGATGTCTACACCTTATATTATTTTCATACCTACTTCTTATTGGTAAGCCTAGAATTAACTCTCGGCATGTCATATTGTACTATCGCTCCTAATTGTTTGTTCTGCATATAAGGTTCGCTTTGGCTCAAGTAA
>JBKPEX010000327.1:0-5527 GCA_046728625.1 Thermoproteota archaeon | reverse complement strand
AATTCGGAATAAATGTACCTCAAACAGTAGCATCAGAGATTACTAAATATCTATCGAGTAGGTACTTGAATCCAATGAATAGTAGTTTGATAGATCATTTGAATAATATGAATACACCATACCATAGTTTTCTGTACCGTAAATTTATCAGGTAGTTATTAAAATAGTTTAACTTCCTTGCAAAAAAATTTTTTTTTATTCTTATTACTAAGCTCTTTATTATTTATTCCACTGGTTTTTAGTAATTCTAGCGTTGCCTATCTTGGGATAGAACCAAAAGGGGCATACGTTGATAAAATACGATTTATTCAATATCTTGACGAGAACGTCGCATTGCAACAAGTAAAAGCAGGAAATCTCGATACATACTTTTATAGAATTCCGTTGGAAGTGGTTTCTGATGTAAAGACTAATCCTAGTTTAAAGATTTACGAAAGAACAGCAGGATCAGTTGGACTTTTATTAAATCCTGCTCCTTCAAAAAATCCCGACACAATTAATCCTTTCCAATTCAGGCAAGTACGGTATGCGTTGAACTATCTGATAAATCGTGATTTTATTGTTGATGAAGTTTTAAAGGGTTATGGAACCCCGATGGTCGATCCCTTTGGCATTTATTCTCCAGAATATCTAAATGTTATAGATACTGTAGAATCTTTTAGTTTTAGATATAATCCACAACTTGCCGAAAAAATGATCTCCGATGCGTTGCTTCATGCAGGGGCTTCTAAAATTGCTGGAAAATGGATGTTCAAGGGGCATACTATCACAGTTAAGGTACTGATCAGAAGTGATGATGCCCAAAGACAATCGGTGGGCGAATTGGTTTCTTCTGAACTAGAAAAAATAGGTATAACAATTGAGAAAGACTTTGGAGATCTAAATAAAGCGAATTCTATTGTGTATGGATCTGATCCTCAGGACTTCCAGTGGCAAATTTACACTGAAGCCTATGCTGGCACTGCTGCGTTTGTAAAATATAATCCAGTAATAATTTCACAGATGTATGCGCCTTATTTTGGTAATATGCCTGGCGGTCAAAATCCTTCTTTTTGGCATTATCAAAACACAACATTAGATAAGCTTGGACAGAGTATACAATTTTCAAACTTTACTTCTGAGGAAGCTAGAAATACTCTAGTGAGAAATGCAACAAAGTATGGAATTCAACAGTCTGTCAGGATTTTCCTTGCATCAAATACAGTTCCATATGTTGCATCTTCTGCCTTAAGAGGATTGGTTAATGACTTTGGTGCAGGCATTACAAGTAAATTATCCCTTATTAATGCGCAGGCTCCAAAAAATGTGTCCATGGATATTGGTGTAAAACAAATCTACCAAGGAGCATGGAATAATGTAGCTGGATGTAAGGATGCATACTGCACAGATATATACGGAGCAGTCTCTGACGGATCAACATTCAGAAATCCCTACACTGGTGATGTGATTCCGATGAGAGAGCAATGGATTGACATTTCGACTAATGGTCCAAATGGTAGAATAAAGGTCCCAACTGATATCAAAATCTGGGATTCTTCCACTCAACAATGGAGAGATAGTGGTGATAATACTACAGCAAAGAGCAAAGTGACTTATAAAATACTTTTTTCCAAATGGCATAATGGCATTCCGATGGATAAATCCGATTTAATTTATTCACAATATTTCTTCTTTCAATGGGGAACCAACAAAAGCCAAAACGATCCGACATTTGATCCAGAGTTCACTTCACAAGCTGAAGCGGCAGTCCCACTGAACAAGGGATTTAAGTTTATTGCCAACGATGAAATAACATCTTATGTTGACTTTTGGCATTATGATAAAAAAGAAATAGCTGATTTTGCAGCAATATGGGCTGCTGAACCATGGGATATAACAGCAGCAACGGAAAGGCTAGTAATTGCAGGCAAGCTTGCATATTCAAAAGGCCAAGCAACTGCCAAGAATGTTGATTGGTTGTCTTTATTAATAGCCGATCACGCCAATATGATAAGGACTGAACTACAAAAAATGAAAGACGAAAATTTTGTACCCCGTGCTCTAAAGAATATAGTTGGCATAGACGATGCAAAGAAACGGTATGATGCAAGCATAAACTGGATCTCTATTCACAAAAATGCCGTTATTGGTAACGGGCCATTTTATCTTGATAATTATAACCCATCAGGTGGAACAATTACACTTAAAGCATTCAGAGATCCTTCCTATCCATTCAAGCAGGGTCACTGGTCTGTATATGAGCATCCGAAATTGGCTAATATAGATAAAATACAGGCTCCGAAATTTGTAAGACTTAGTCAACCTGTCAAAATACAAGTCAACGTTAAAGTTAATGGACAGCCTAGTAATAACGTATCAATAAATTATTTTATATCAAATAAAGAAGGCAGGATCGTAAGTCATGGAATAGCAGAGCCTGATGTGTCTGCTGTAGGAATGTTTGAAGTGAATCTTTTAGCAAATGAAACGTCAAAACTTTCTATCGGTCCTAATATTTTAAAATTATTTGCAAACGGCAAGGAAGCATTTCGACCAGATATCTCTACCAACACAATTTTGGGTATTCCATAATCATCTACTCTATATCTTCTTAAAGCAGTGCAAATCAATCCATTTACCTCGCTTCAGCGTATCAATAAAAATGAACTTGTTGGCATCACAGAACCTTATCAACTATATACACGGACAGAGAAGACTATTAATACAATTTCTATTTTAAGATATTACTGATATACTATAACATGCTAGGACTGTACCGTTTTATAATTACTCGATCTATAAATATCATTATAGTGGTATTTTCTACTCTAATCCTTACTGTAGCTCTTCTTGGTTCTACTATGGATAAAATATTGATCGATGCTATTAGATTTGATGTCGTGAATGCAGTAAACCAAGAAACAAAATACCAATTTCATAGTTCGGAGGAACGTCAAAGGTATCTTAATTCCCAGATTAGTCTTCAAATCAAAACTTTCGGGCTAGACGAGCCCTGGTATTCTCCAAAGCGGTTTTTCAACACCTTAATAAGGGTAATGACACTTGACCTCGGAAAATCTAATTTTTTTACTAGCGATTCTGGTTCCTCAAGTGTACGTGAAATAATAATTGAGAAGATACCACGAACAGTTTTGCTATTTACAACATCAACTATTATTATATCAATGATCGGACTATATGTCGGGGCATTTGTGGCTGATAGTGCTGGATCCTTTTGGGACAAAATAAATTCAGCCTTTGCAGTTTTTAGCAACAGTTTTCCAACTTGGTGGATAGGAATGCTTATGATATTTGCATTTGCCTTTGTATATCCTATCTTTCCTGCTCGCTCTACTCCTTTGACTTCTCCCTCTGATCCTGGATATATTTTAGACCTTCTCTATCATATGATACTCCCTCTTATGACACTCGTTATGGTAGGCTTTGCTTCTTGGGCATATATAGTGAGATATTTTGTTGTTGGAATTTTAGGTGAGGATTATATAATAGCAAAAAGAGCTATGGGAATTCCTAAAAGAAAAATTGTTTATTCACACGCGTTGAAAAATGCCGCGCCACCAATTATTACTTCAATTGCTTTAAGCCTTGCGAGTTCCTTCGGAGGGGCAATATTGGTTGAATCTGTATTCGGATGGCCAGGAATGGGAAAATTGTATTATGATGCTATTGGATTAATGGACGTTCCTATAATTATAGGGCTTACTTATATTTTCACAGTAATTTTTGTTGTGACAATTTTTTTTACAGACTTAGTTTATGCTTATTTTGATCCACGGATAAAAACGGGATGACAGCAGGAAAGGAAGAAAAAACAGAATTTATAGTAAATTCGCCTTTTGCAATACTTAAGGAATTTAGACATTCTAAAGGCGGCATGGCAGGCGTTATCCTATTGTTAGCATTAATTGTGATGTCTATCTACGCGATATTAGGAATTCCATTAGAGTCACTCAAACAGTGGAATAATCCTACTTATTGGATTAATTATCCAAAAGCAGCTGCTCCAATATGGATCAACAATATGGGTGGATTGCTTAATGAAAAACTACTACCACCGCAGATTATCCTGCGTCCAAATGATGCATCGATATCAAACACAAATATTAGCGGAATACACACTATAACATTTTCTTATACAGTTAATTTCAACTTTGATTCATATCCAACAGATTTTATGATTCCATATGCAGTAAGATATGGTCAAACTCCTCCAGTACTTCAGGTTAATATATCTAGACCAGATGGTAACGAATTCAGCATTTATTATTCGTCGTTACCCTCTTCATCAATCTCGTCTTCAGGAATCGTTGACAATATAAATGAGTTCTCATCAAGAATTTTCTCTACAGATCATACTATCAATGAAAATTTACGAAATTATGTCAATCTTTTCAAATATCCTCAAGACACATCTAAGCCACAGACTATGATATTTTCTGACAAGGATGTAAGAGGAGTTCTAAAGGGAAAATACGTGTTTCGAGAAACATTTTATCTTTTCAATACTACAGACTCGGTCTTACTGTCAGGAGTAGTTCTTGGTGGACAAGTCTACGGTGTAATAGGTACCGACGATCTAAGAAGGGATTTGGCGGTAGGGTTACTATGGGGAGCACCACTGGCTCTGTTCATAGGGCTGACCGTCTCAACAGCTTCAGTCTTGATAGGATTGATTTACGGAGTGATTGCTGGATATAAAGGAAAACGAACGGATGAGGCAATGATGAGGTTTAATGACTTGTTCTATTCTTTACCAGCCCTTCCTATACTTGTTATTTTATCAGTAGTGATTGGCAGAAGTATATTTTTAATTGCTGGAATGCTAGTTATATTTGGATGGGTAGGCACAGCAAAGATTAGCAGAAGCCTAGCTTTACAAATAAAGAATCTACAGTATGTAGAGGCAGCAAGACTAATGGGGCAGTCAGATATAAATATAATATTCAAGCATGTTATACCCCAACTACTTCCTTTAACCTTTGCCAGCATTGCAATATCAGTTCCCGCTGCTATACTTGGAGAAGCAGCCATTAGTTTCTTGGGTTTGGGTGACCCCACAATTCCTACATGGGGTCAAATCTTAAACAACGCAAATTCTGCTGGTGCAGCTTTAAGAGGGCTATGGTGGTGGATCATTCCTCCTGGACTGATGATAGCCGTTACTGGTTTGGCATTTGTTCTAATAGGAAATGCTCTGGATCGCATAGTAAACCCAAGAAGGATGAAATAATTATAATTACTTGCTCAAGATGACCCCTAAGTTGATTAAGGAAATGGAATAGATAAAGGTGAATTAAGACGTATAGTCTAGTAATACCCTCAAGGATTCTGATCTAGATTTGTTATTTTAGGGCTTCGAAATATAAGCAATGGCAGTATTTTGCCATATTTTTGCTTATACAATTTTTATATTCATCCATTTTCACATATTTGGATACGTCTTCATCCATGAAACTTACTAGACTAATATGATATCTATCAACTACCAACTAAACATACCTTAATCGAAAAAAGAATAACATATGAC
>JBKPEX010000120.1:0-2307 GCA_046728625.1 Thermoproteota archaeon | reverse complement strand
ATGCAGTTGGTAGCAGCTCAACTAAATCTGGGATATTTGACTATTTATTTGAGTACAGACCTCGCTATTTGATTATAGACGAGATAGAAAAGATGAATAAAAGAGATCAGACAAGCCTGCTAAATCTAATGGAATCTGGTATTGTATCTGAATTAAAGCACAGACAGCAAAGAAGCACTCAGCTAAAGACTTGGGTTTTTGCATCATGTAATAGTACAGACAAACTACTTCAGCCATTGTTAACCCGATTTCAAGATATACATTTCAAACCTTATACGGAAGAAGAGTTTGTAGCCATTGCTGTAAAGCTTTTGGATAAAGAAGAAGGAATTGATAGCGATATTGCAGCCATTATTGCCAAGGAAGTATTCAATAGATTTAAGACTGCGAATATAAGGGAATGTGTTCGGATCGCAAGATTAACTAAGAATGATATTTCGAAAGTTCAACTAATTATTGACACATTTAGGAAATATGCAGCATAGAGAAATGTTAATAACGTTACTCTAACAAATAAATTATAAAATAACAGCTTAATTTGACTGGCTTCATTCATAGGCTTATTTAATAGAGATAAAAGCTAACTACATTCTAGACAAGAAAATAGATGGGGGGTTATCTGACAAAATTATGGGCTTGGGAGATCACAATTTATAAAGATGGAAGCGCAAGAACATCGACAGCAGCAACAACAACAGAAGAAACAAAAGCCAGAGGAGCAAAAGCAAAAACTGGAATACGGTAATAATACTATTGAATACTCTGTTATAAGGAGTAAACGCGTCAAGACCTCCGAAATTTCAGTGGATGACGATAAGGTAATTATACGAACTCCATTCGGCAAACCTCTTCCAGAGATAGAAAAAACTATTGAAGAAAAAGCAAGTTGGATTTTAAAAAAACAGTTAGAACACAAAGGGGTAATTCCAGAAATTATAAAGCCCAGCTTTGAAGATGGTTCTACTCTACCATATCTTGGAAAAAACTATAGGATCCAAGTATCTAGAGGTAGAGGAGAGGGAGAAGAAGAGTCCTATCTAAAAGAAGATAAAATTGAACTTGTCAATGGAGAATTTTTAATATATTTATCTAATCCTGAACATTCAAAAAAGAAGATGAAGATATTGTATGACAGATGGCTGACGCAAAAGGCTAAGATGTTATTTGAAGATAGAATTAAACACTATTCAAGAGAATTAGAACTACATAGGCAGCATCATCAGCAACCCACTCAAATTATAATCAAGAATCAAAAGAGCAGATGGGGCAGTCTAACAAAAGGTAATGTCGTAAATCTAAATGTGAATGTGTTGAAAGCTCCGTTAGATGTTATTGATTATACAGTATTGCACGAGCTTTGTCATCTAAAAATTAAGGAACACTCTCATAGCTTCTGGGACTATCTAAACAAATTCATGCCAAATTATAAAGACAAGGTAGAATGGTTAAAGGTAAATGGAGCTAGTTTGGTTTCAAGGTAAATTCGTAGTATCTGCAAGCGTAATGAGATGCGAATCTTGTATTTTCCAGTTGATAATCGAGTAATAAGCCTCGTCTCAATTCAAATTCATAATAAAATAATCATTTCAATGTCAGATTGTATTTCATAGAATAAATATAAAATGGGATATCGGCACTCAATATGGAGCAGAACGTAGAAGTGAAGAAAATTCTGACAGTATTAATGACAACAGCAATTTTGAGCGTACTATTTTCTTCATATCCATATTGAATTCGAATCTGTATTTCCCAATAGCAGATTAATCTGTTATTGCTCTTTTTCTAATTCATAAGATGGCTCTAGGCTCATCCAACCAACTCAACTCTATTAAAACAAAAAATTGACCAAATAAATTAAGAAGGCTGCAAATACAAATAAAAACCCATAATACAATCACGGTTAACATAGTAAAGGGCATTCTCCCATTGTAATACAGCTTTATTCTAAAAATATACATTGCTTATATAGAACATTTACATAAAGTCGTTTAATGGAAACTGAAACTGCCGGTAATGATCATGGCCCAAAAACCACCTGTGGATATTGTTTACGAGGAGAACATAATAACTGTCGAGCCTCTTATTGCAACTGTGGAAAAAATAATCATATGCAGTCATCGTCTGACGAAAATTTACAGTATTTCAGTCCTACCCAGACTTGATATCTGCTTAAATAATCCCTAAAATCCATCTCATCTGGCAAATATCCAAAGTTTTTTGTGCTAAATCATTATCCAAAGGAAATAAATCCTATAAATCAATATTTTTCGATAATGAAAACATTTAGTCAAGTTAATGATGTATTGC
>JBKPEX010000345.1:0-8862 GCA_046728625.1 Thermoproteota archaeon | reverse complement strand
CCGTGTCAGGAATATATTGTTGTTTTTTCTTGGAGTGATACTACTGAATGCAACAAGGAGATAAAATACCTTGATTTATTCAATACAGATATCGATCAGTATTTTAACTTGGATATGCTTTATTTATTTCGAATTTTGATTTATCTAAGAGAATTGGCCGAATTTGTGATCCATCTTAGTAAATTTGTTTTTTTTCGCATATCTCTTTAATTCTATTAATTATATCTGAGTGATTCGCTTCCGGTTCTGTCGTTATGTATATTAGGTGGCCTTCGCCCAATGGTAAAGTAATACGTTTTATTCTTTCGTATTCTGCTAGAACATATTTTCCTTTCCCGATCTTAGGTGCAAGTTCCCTACGTATTTTCCATGCATCTATCGCTAGCTTAAGTGATCTTTTGCTTTCTTCTAAGCTCAGCAAATTCACAACGTTCTTACGATGATCAGAGTACTTAATCCTGCCCGCCATATCACAGATAGTAACCAAGCGAATATTTGGATCGATGTTCATGACCTCCTCGTAAATGTCCTTATAATCACTCCAACTATGGTGATGAAAAAGCTTTTTCTGATGATACTCGTTTTTGCAGTTTTCTGAACAATAGGTATTACCACAACAGTAACATTCTATAGGATAATCTTGAGATTTCTTTCCACAGACTACACAGGTTGTAGTCATATCCATGTAAATTATAACGACAAAGTATCATATAAGGTATTTTATTTTATATTTTTTTTTATATCATATACATAATATAACAAAATATAACAAAATATATATAATATTAATAATATTTCAATATTACAAAATAAATATCAACGTTGCTGAAAAGCCTCTATATAAGATCGAGCTGAGTGGTTCACATTCTATATGTTGGTGCTGTATTGCCCAAGTTGATAACTTATGTATATGTGCAAATCATGTTGTTCATTGCAAACTATGTCTAACGAACCATAGTAGATGTATTCATATGACACTTAGCATCGCCTGATTCAAGACTCAATTCAAATGACTGTTCCACGGGAATTTATCCCGCTCCACATCAAGAGTACAGTCTCATGTTAGTTACTAACTGTCTGAGCAATATATATGAGAAGTTGAAATACACTTGAGAGGCCAATAAGGATCCTATCTTCTTGGCATGCTATTAGCCGTATTGATCTCCTACTACCTCATTTCCATATCGCTCGAGTAGTTTATGGATTTTAGGACTAATAATATAATTGCAATAGGGAGCATCTTTATGCCTTTCGTAGTAATCCTTGTGGTAACTCTCTGCAACATAAAAATTTTTAAAAGGAGTAATTTCTGTCACAATCGAATTTTTGTAAACACCTTGTTTTTCAAGCTCTTTTTTTGATCTCTCTGCAATCTCTCTCTGCTTTTCGTCGTGATAAAAGATCGCGGATCGGTACTGAGTTCCAATGTCGTTGCCTTGTCTATTAATAGTGGTCGGATCATGTGTATGCCAGAAGATATCAAGGATCTTTTCGTAGGGTGTAATTTGTGGATCAAATTCAATTTGAATTGATTCAGCATGTCCTGTTTTTCCGGAGCACACTTGTTCATATGAAGGATTTTTTACTGTTCCTCCAGCATATCCAGGCAGAACAGATTTGACTGCCTTTACTCTTTTGAAGATCGCTTCAGTACACCAAAAACATCCATTGGCAAGTGTAGCTATCTCACTTTCGTTATTGCTCATGTATAATATCTGGCAACCCCATTGCTTTTGGAATAAAGCGTATTGATAATGAATTCACACATTCTCGAATGTTTTTTTCTGTCAAGTGTTCTCCTACAAATTCGTGTCCTAAATGTGCGCCGCAGTTAGCACATTCTATTTCTGTTCTTATACCGTCAGGATCCGGTATACGCTTCACTGCATGCGGGAAGTTTTCGTCAAAGCTTGGCCATCCACATCCAGCATCGAATTTGCTTTTCGATGAATAAAGGGGCAAATTACACCTTCGACAAATAAAAGTTCCCTCTTCATAAAAATTGTCATACTCTCCTGTGAAAGGAGGCTCAGTAGCCTTATGTACAATTATTCTCTCCTCTATTGGCGTGAGCTTATTATAATTCACAGCAATGCTTGTACAGCTTCCCAATAATAAACACTCTTCTATACAGCTAGAACGAGTATTGTATCTATTACTGAATATTAAAGCCATTGTCAAGATTAGCCAAGACCTGCAGGATTCTTTTTATTAGTTCTTAAATCAAAGAATGCTAAAGGAAAGGCATACGCAATATTGATAACAATAATCGAATGTAGAGATGATGAATGGCTAAAATTGCTTTAATAGTGGGCTCTGTTAGACACGGGAGACAAGGTATTAAGGTAGCACGTTGGATGGACGAAAAACTGAAAAGTCGCGGCCATGTTGTATTTTTCATCGATCCGGTAGATCTTGATTTACCCTTACTTGACAAGATGTTCAAGGAAATGTCGAACCCTACAGAAAAGCTAAGGGACCTTCAAAAGAAAATAAGGGACGCGGAAGGATATATGCCTGTTACTCCTGAATACAACCATAGTACATCTGCTGCAATGAAAAACACATTAGACTATTTTTTAGAAGAATATTATTTCAAACCATCTGCTATAGTATCTTATTCGCCAGGAGGTTTTGGCGGCATAAATGCAGCTCAGCAAATGCGACTAATATTTGCTGAATTAGGCGCCCCTGCTATACCTACATCTTTGTCAATATCAAGAGTGCATGAAGCTTTTGATGAAAACGGAAAGTTAATCAATGAAAAATTTGAAAGAAGAGTTACACAATTCCTAGAGGAGTTTGAGTGGTATATCGATGCATTTAAAAATCAAAGAGCAGCAACTGGGACCCCTTACTAATTAGATTATCTGCGGGACATATCGTAGTGTAACCTATTCTAGGTTCAGTTGCGAATTCGAGCCAACACTCTTAGGTAATCCCTAGCTATTAATTATAATACCACTATTATGACAATACCCAATCTAGTTAGACACTTGTCTATAATTGATAGGAGATCGTTTCAATAAATGATTCATTCTATAGAAGAAGCTAATTTTAGCTTCGTACATTATAAATTGGCTTTAAATTAGTAATATTACAAAAAGAAAAATGTAATGTAAATCCAATCGGCCCGATGCCATGTCTGTCTGTCATTTATCAATATCTAATGTACCTTTTTTCCGAGCGTTTCGGTAAGTCGTTTTAGCGCTGGCGAGCCATCATAAATATCTAAATGAACATCCAAGATACACAACTCTTTAGCATAAATTTTTTCAGCATCAGTAAGAGCTTCCTCTAATTGGTCCTCTGTCTCTATTACAAAGCCTTTTCCTAGACCTAATACTTCTGGAACATTGCCATAATTCCATGGTAGAATATCGTTGAATGGACCATCAAGCATTGGACGTTCTGTTCCATATCCTTTATTATTTAATACAACCACTATAGGCTTGAGTTTAAACCTAGCAATAGTAGATAATTCCATACCAGTCATCTGAAAAGCCCCATCTCCAACTATTACAATAGGGCGAAGCCTTGGATCTGCTAATTGAGCTCCTATACTTGCAGGAACAGCAAAGCCCATTGAAAGGTAGTAAGCAGGACACAAAAATTCTGTTTCCCCATGAACGGTCAAATCGAGAGACGCAAATAATGAATCTCCTACGTCAGCAATAATAATAGTATTATCTCTTACAGATAAATTAAGCCGTTCAAATAACCGTTGCACCGTTACCTTTTGGCCCCTTACTGCCTCGAAATTGTGTGCACGATAACGAGCTTTATTGCTATTCCTAACTATCTCTTTTGAGACTGATCTTCTTATTAATGGTGCTTGTATCAATCCTATAATAAAATCCCGCAAGGGGATATTTTCGAAGTTATGATGTTTGATTGACAGTTTTTCGCTAGTTAAGTGGATGCTTCTATGTTGTTCAATAGGTGTAGGAGAAATGCCAAAGTCAATATCAGTCATCGGGGCACCCAGTAGAATCAAACAATCACTTGATTCAACATATTCTCTGATCGATTCGTAGCCCATGGCACCTTCGTAAACTCCAAGATACAATGGATGGTCTTCAGTTATTACAGATTTACTCAGGACAGTTGCCACCACAGGAATGTTCGTTTTATCAATTAGTTGCAATAATTTATCCTGTAACCTAAAACGATGTATTTCTACGCCCGCAACAATGATCGGCTTTTTTGAGGAATTTATCATTGCTGTTGCTTCGAACAAAGATTCTTCCATAGAACCTATCTCAGTGGCATTTTCATATTCGCTTGCCTTCGTACTTTCAGTGGCAGGCGATAATATTAAGGACCGAGCGGGATGTCTACTCTGATGATACTGCTCTTGAATTCGTATTGGTTCAGAGACAATATCACGAGGTAGTTCAATGTAGACTGGTCTTTTATATTTTAATGCCGATGATAATACTCTATCGATAGCTTTTGCCGCACTTGTTGATTCATGCAATAAAACAGAATCAATTGTTATATGTTCAAAAATCTTCTGCTGAGTATCAAAGTCTTTAACTTTGTGATGAAGAAGAGGATTCTTTCTGCGTTCGTTTATTCCTGGCGCACCAGATATCACAACAAGCGGAGATTTTTCAGCATACGCTTGTGCGGTAGCATTAACAACCTTCAGTCCACCTACACAATAGGTTACACATACAACACCTAATCCATTAATACGGGCATACGCATCAGCTGCGAATCCTGCTCCTTGCTCATCACAGGTGTTTATTACCTTAAGTTTATTTGATTGAATTAATTGCTGATAAAAACCAAGCACGAAATCACCAGGTACACCAAAGATATGACGTACACCACAATCATATAATCTCTCAATCAGAAAACTACCAACACTTAGATTTAGCTGGGACAAATTTTATCTTAGAATACGCAGTCTATTTAATAAGAATAGACTATTTCAACAAGCTTGGTTTGCATTTAGTAGTCACCGACGATATTCGACATACTCAAAACTCTTTCTATCTGTAATAATTTAAGGTCTTGAGCTCTCGCTATTTATACAAAAGGAATTAAAACTATGGTTTACTTTCATGTTCCCAAACCTCTCGACTGTTCATGGATCCTCAAAATATGGACATCTACCAATGAAAGTCCGGATTATGATCATGTAACGTTAACTCATCTCCGTTACTAGCTGAAGCCATCGCCGTGCCAGTGAGGGATATACCTGAGCGACACAAGTGAAGGATAGACACAGACGGTGTTTGCGATTGGTCCAATTCGATAGACGTCATCGAGCATATTTGATGTAGTAATATATCACTCCTCATGGGATTCTGCTATATATTGATGCAAAGTAGTAATTGAACACCAGTGAAATAACATAACTGTAATTATCATTTTCTTCAAAATAAGCATATACCTGTCACTTATTACATCAGATAGGTTATGACTAGCATATTCATCTTGAGATGATTCCAGACTGATTCATTAGTATTTATTTTACCAGTATTGGTCATCGTATATCCCTGTTCTTATTACTGGGAAAGGGATATTATTATTAGACGTTAAAGTTTTTCATCTACAGACGGATGCAGAGGCATCTACAGCTTGTTTTTGTCTATAGCGGTAAGGTCCGGAATGAACTTATTCATACTATTGTTCAGACGTTCGTAACTATATGCTATTAATAGAATCATCTCTTCTTTAAACGGACGCCCAATTATTTGTGCTCCTACAGGCAGATTGTGTTTAGTCAATCCTATCGGAATACTAATTGCAGGCAAGCCTGTACTATTAAATACAATTGCATTCCGAAGTAAAGCTTGGCGAGTTTCTAGAACAGTATTCTTGCCTATGCAAACTGTTTTTTCTTCAGACCTAGGAGCAGGTATAATTGTTGTTGGAACAACAATGGCGTCGACTTGTTGATTCAATATTGATAGAAATTCGTTTTTTATCTCTTTTACGTTGTTTCGAGATTGTATATAATCAACGGCAGATATTTTTGTTCCTTGTATCAACATCTCTCTTACCTCTCGACTGTAGTAGTCTGATTTTGTGTTTAACCAGTCCTGATGTACGTTCGCAGTTTCTGCAAGCCTCACGTCTAGCCAGGATTTATAGTATCTTTCGGTATTTCTTAAATCCAAATTAAGTACTACTATATCCTGAGTTACCCTTAAAAATTCCAGAAAATCATAAAACAGGTCTTGTACTTCTGCATGCAAATAATCACAGAAGAAATCCTTTGGTATTCCAACTCTTATCCCATTGGGATTTAACTTGTCAATAATTTTTGTATAGGCGGGCACTTCTTTATCCTCGGAAGATTCATCATACGGATCCAGTCCAGCTATATACTGCAGTACAGCTGCTGCATCCCATGTACTTCTTGTGATACAGCCGACATGATCCAATGAAGGTGATAAAGGAAAAACACCGTGTTTACTGATCCTGCCATAAGTAGGTTTTAATCCAACAACGCCGCACAGTGATGAAGGAACTCTAATCGAACCACCGGTATCTGTTCCTAACGAAAATATAACCATGCCTGTTGATACAGCAACAGCAGAACCTCCACTGGAGCCACCTGATATTCTGCAAATATCCCATGGATTTTCTGTAGAACCATAAAAATGATTTACCCCAGTTATCCCAGAGGCGAATTCATTTAGATTATTTGTACCAATAAGAATTGCCCCAGCCTTCTTCATTCTTTCAACAGCAGTTGAGTTTGTATTAGGAGTATAGTTTGCTAATATCTTTGAGCCTGCAGTACATTTAACACCTCTTACATAGAAAATATCTTTAATTGAATATGGAATGCCATGAAGAGGACTACGATAGTTCCCTTGCCTGATTTCTTTTTCTGCTATTTGGGCTTTCTTGTACAAGTCCTCTTCCTTCATTATAGTAATGAAAGCATTAAGTATAGGGTTCAACTTTTTGGTTTTGTCCAAACAGGATTCAAGCAAATCCACAGGAGAAAGGTCTCCATTCTTTATTCTCTCGGAAAGTTGTTTAAGTGAGAATGACAATCGCTTCAGTTCTTTCTTTACCATAAGCCCAGATTCTATTATAACACCAACTACTACAAACTATGATTGTTAACTTCTTCAACAATCTTATCAAGAAAATTAGTTACTTTACTCTTGTCAACAATACCTGTAACGAAATGGGTGTTTCCTCCACCTCTTCCGTCTTTACCTGATATTTCTCTAAACAACTTATTACAATCAATACTTCCCAATGATAATTCGTTTGTTGCAAATACAATATTTGCCGCGGCTGCAGTAATAGGTTCATTGTTGATGTTTGCAATAATTACTACCGTATTATATTCACTAATTTTCCTTTCTGCGAACGAACGAATCTCAGAGTCTAATAAATCAGAGAATATACCTTGAAAAATAGTTATTCTATTATGACCAACGTTATAGGGTACGATATTGTCAAGTCTTTCTTTTGTTAATTTTCTTAATTTGTCAAGATATGTTTCATTATCTGCTTTTAATTTTTTTATTGTATTTTAGAGAGTGTTAAAGTTTGCTCCCGTTTGTTTGTAAACCTTTAACAATTTTAACGATAATGCTATTGCAGTTTCTTTTGCCTGTTTATCTACCACAAAGCTTATTTCATATTCGTCGCCGCTTTTAGAAACTTTTTTGATCAAAAAGAATCCGCATTCGTTAAGGTTCTCTGCATGGTCCATAGCACACGCAGCAACATCATGATCTTCTATCTCTATTACCCTGATTAAATCGCCTTCTCTTATACGGTTTTCGTTTGCTCGTAGATACGGGAAGTGACTCTTTGCTTCAGGTAGTGAAATGAAAGAATGTGTTAGTACTCTTCTTCCTGTATCAATAAGAAAATTTACCTGCGACTGTGCTTTGATTATTAATTCTATATCAAGGTAAGGAATCTTAATAAACGCACTATTATCTGCCTCTCTATGTTCCACCTTTCTAACGTTAAGGGTCTTACCGATCATCTTTTGGAGTGAGCCTATGAAAGCGTGTTCTGCTGTATGTGCTAGTTTGTTTTGCACGATCTGATTACAATATAATAGTATAATATATACAGACGAGTTCTATAACATTTCGGAAACAAAAATTCGATTCACCGAAGAGAAATGAATTTGGTAGAATTAGGTCCTTTTATACAAAACGGACTCGTTGTTTTTAGCTTGTATTTTCTGGATGACCTATAAACAAGAATTTCGATACTACAGCAGGAGCAACAGCAGAATTAAAAAGACTTGAAACGAATGATAACTATGTTACGCTGGATTTTTATATTCCTGTTGATAGACTGACCTAATGTCGAACACAAACTGTTCAAAGATTTGTATATGCTCTGTAGTGTCTCTGTTACTACTAGTAGGAATTACAGCAACGTCCTCCTCTATAAGTACAGGTGCTATCCCATATGCTAACAAATGGCAAGATCGTAAGGATTGGACATTTGGACCTATCTCAAGCATCCAGAATGGTAAAGATGGAAAACCGGCATGGGTTCTTTCAGGACACTGGTTTACAAATATCGTTAATAGTACAAAGGAAAAATTTAACCAGACCAATCCAGCAAAGTTCAATGCCATATTCAGTATGGTGATGTTAAATGGTACTGCAATGCACAACCACATGATATCTAACTTTTCTCTTACAGATATCCAGAACCAGAATCATTCTGCAACATACAAGGGTACTGTTACTGTGACTATGAAGGGAAAACCAGTCAAAGATGTTCCTGTTGAAATCAAAGTGTTAAACAACCATGTAATATCAATTTCATTGGATTCTGCAAAGACGGACAACCATTTTGGTAATACTCCAGTCTTCGGCACTATATTCAATAAGTCAGAAATGAAAAATA
>JBKPEX010000304.1:0-5517 GCA_046728625.1 Thermoproteota archaeon | reverse complement strand
CCTAAATACCATACCATCATGATTGTGGCACCACCTATCAAAAAATATATGATAAAAGATGCGGTTGCTGATGGCCGAGTAGCCCAACCAGAGATTATCCCAATAAAAGCAAATTTTACGATAGACGAGCAACGGGTTTATGATGAGACAACTCTTAAAATCAAGGAGATCTCGTACAAGCTAAACGCCTTCGATCCGATTAAAATTTCTGCAATACTGAAGCGCAGGAGCGGGGGCTATCGAACGTCTCTGGCAAGAGACTGGTTTGTCAATGTGCAAAAGAGAAAAAGATTGCTAAGTGGAACTAATAGTAAGCTAAACGAGGCAGTCAAGATTGTAAAGGAGCATGATAAAGAGCGAATTATGATTTTTAGTGAAACGATCTCTTCGATCGATAAATTGAAACAATTGCTTGATCGCAACGGCATAGCTTCGCGGACTATTCACAATTCAATAAATTCTAAAAAGCGAAACGAAATCCTTCAATCTTGGGGTAAAGAATACTTCCCTTTATTGTCGGTCCATACTCTCGAAATAGGATATGATATACCTGATGTACGTATAGCAATAATAATTGCGAGTACCGCAAACGTAAGTCAAATCTCCCAACGAATAGGAAGAGTAATAAGAAAAACAGAGCAAAAAAATATTGCTCTTATTTATATAATTTATGTAAATGATACTAGCGAGGGCAACATCTTGAAAATGGCGAAATCAGCTATATACAAATCAGGTGGAGACTCGAATATAGGAGTCCAAAGAGAACTCATTTTTGGAGAATAGAAGTAACCAAATAGTTTTTATTGTTGTTTGTTTGCCACTTGCTTTAGATGTTTAAGATCGGCTATTTCTTGTTATAGCCTATACTGTATCCAAATTACCGAAGATCTATGGCGTTTCAAATATAGATTCTGCATGCGACATCATATTCTTGATTGATTCAAAATAGGAATCGATGTCCATTTCGATAACCTTTCCTTCATCTATATTTATTATGTATATCATATGGAGTCTGCCGTTTAGAATCTCACTCAGGCTTACGGTTGGATTAAGATAATATTTGTCACATAGACGCTTAACCTGTTGCAATTCCGCTTCGCTTCTGAAACGTGCTGGCCTTCTGAAAATCTTTGGCACCGGGAGTATACAAACAGGAGGAGTTGCTAAAACAAATTGGTTCCCGAACCTACTGTATCTAGCGATTTTGCTTGCGATCCTAGCTGCGTAATATGAGATCGGATCCAGTGCATGTTCAGGGGGTATGAAGCCCGTTTCGATTTCGACAATTGCTTCACCGTCTCCTTTTTTAGCAAAAACATCACAAACCAGGATGTCAGTCAGCTTTCTTTCGACATCAACTGAATACCCGTAGCGTATGAGATGTTTAGCGCAGACGAGCTCCATGGTAGAATGATTAATTTTAACAATGTTTCTCTTATAGAGATCAATTAGACGAAACTTTACAAAATTCAGCCTTTGAATTACGTCACGCGATTCGCCTAAAGACATTTTTTCTGTCAGAGCTGACACGTCGCCAGAAAATTTCTCTAAATCCAAATGTGTACAAGTAGCAGATTCGTTTTTTAAATATATCCTAATAGAAAGATGGATATGGAATTTTCTAACGTAATCAGCTTAACGATATATAGATTGTATCTTGAATAGTAAATTTAAAAACTACTGAGTTCTATTTGTCTTTGCGAATGTCGTCCTCGTCGTCGTCAGAAATACCAAATTCAGTTAGTAAAATTACAGTCCTCGGTTCAGGGGTAATGGGTCATGGAATAGCACAGGTTTCGGCTATGGCAGGTTACAATATTGCACTTCGCGATATTGACAGATCTCTCTTGGATAAGGCATTAGAGAAGATTCGATGGTCATTGAACAAACTTGTTGAGAAAAAAAGGATGACTCAACATGAGGCAGAACTGATAATTAGTCGCATTGTGCCTGTTGTTGAGTTAGAGGAATCATTGAAAAATGCCCAACTAGTTATAGAAGCAATTCCTGAAGACATTAGCTTGAAAAAGAAACTTTATTCCGACGTCGATAAATATGCAGAATTTGAAACAGTCTATGCATCAAATACAAGTACATTGCCTATTTCAGAAATGGCAATTCTAACAAGCAGACCGGATCGCTTTATAGGGTTACACTTCTTCAACCCACCTCAGTTAATGCAACTTGTCGAAGTTATTCCCGGCAAATCAACAAACCCTGATCTTACAGATATGGCAATAGAATTTATAAAAAAGATAGGTAAGCAACCAGTTTTGTGCAAGAAGGATGTTCCCGGATTCATAGTCAATCGAATATTCATTCCATTGATACACGAGGCTCTTTATTGTCGTGATAGAGACGGCGCCTCAAAAGAACAAATAGATTTGGCCTGTAAATCTGACCTAGCCTTTCCTATGGGAATATTTGAACTCGCTGATTATACTGGTATTGATGTTATCCATAAGGCTACCGTTGAGATGTATTCCCGGGATAGAAATGTCGTAAATCCACATCCCGAAATCAAAAGACTATTTGAGCAAAAAAAATTTGGGCAAAAAACTGGAGAAGGATTTTACAATTACAATGCTGGTACAGCATATGAGCGAATTAAAATTACAGACGACAAATCCCAAAAATATTATCCTATCAAGTTACTTGCAGTCGCAGCAAACAACGCAGCATGGCTACTTTCTAATCAAGTTTGCACTAAAGAAGATCTAGATAAGGCTTTAAGACTTGGGATGGGTTTAAAGGAAGGCTTCTTTTCAATTCTTGATAGGTTCGGAATACAATCCATAATAAACACGCTCAAAGAGATGTCATCAAGGTACGGTTCAGAGTTTTATAATCCCGATCATTATCTTCTTAACTATAATCGATCCTAGGCTTTCGCCCGAAAAGTAATGAATAAAATTATGAACGTGTTCTCTTGTAGCCGATTGAGCAGTATCATAGGTTTGTTTAGTCATTATAATGGTTGTGGGTATTTTTGGAAAATATCATTTGGACTGCATGGTGAGGCTCGTTTGCAAATATTATGGGAATGTTTTTACGTTCATCTAGGTATCTTCCTCCATAGATATCTGAAATCCCGCCGCTTCCCGACATTGCGATAATGGTTTTCTTAATCATATATCCTACTCCTAGTTCAATGAGCGTTCCAACTCCTCCTCCTATAGCTATAATTCCATCTGCTGACGCGGCAACGATGAAATCCCTAGCAAGTCCAAAGCCCGTGCAGATAACAATGTCACAATATTTATTGGCAAATGAGGGGTCCTCTTGAGGAATTATGCCTACAGTGGCTCCATTATATTCTTTTGCTCCTTTGCAAGCATATTCCATCACTCCTCCTAGCCCTCCACATACCAATATCGCACCAGAAATTGCTATTTCTTTCCCCACATCATATGCAATGGTTTTGGCTTTCTCCGTACATCTGTCTTCGTTGTATCCTATCACCGCTATGTGAAGTTTACGCACCATATAATGATTTTTGCAGTTACTGTGCTCTTTGATAAACTTTTAAAAGTATTTTATAATTCGACGTAGAAAAAATGAATAATGAATTGTCTAATTAAAATAAGATCTCACATAAATAGCCTGACAGGATATGCGCAAGTGAAGTCTAGTCAGGAGATTTACAAGGCTCATATACGTAAGCGATAATCAAGAAGCAGATTATATATGGCTTGAGTGGCCAAGGTACAGACATCAGTATGAATTTAGAGAATTTAGAGTATCGAGTTAAAGACATTGGTCTAGCACCGGAAGGAAGGAAAAGAATCGATTGGGCCGAAGCCCATATGCCAGTGCTTGTCGCTTTGAGGAAGAGATACGAAGATGCAAAACCTCTTGATGGAATAAGAATAGCGGGATGTTTGCACGTGACAAAAGAAACAGGTGTGCTAGTCAGAACGCTTAAGGCCAGTGGAGCTGAAATATCATGGTGTGGCTGTAATCCGCTTAGCACCCAGGATGATGTCGCAGCATCTCTAGCAAAGGACGAAGCAGTGAATGTCTACGCTAGCAGGGGAGTATCTACTCAAGAATATTACGATGATATTCACTCGTCAATGATGATTGATCCCAATATTACAATTGATGACGGCGCTGACTTGACGGTAGAAATGCACAGAAAGGATATTAAAAATGATACTTCTATGGTGTACGGCGGTACAGAAGAAACTACTACAGGAGTAATAAGGTTAAGGGCAATGCAGAGATCGTTTAAGCTTAGATATCCAATTATAGCCGTCAATGATGCTGAAACAAAACACGACTTTGATAATGTGTATGGAACCGGCCAATCTGCTTTGGATGGAATTATTCGGGCTACGAATATTCTGTTAGCTGGAAAGAATGTCGTGGTAGCAGGCTATGGACATGTTGGTAAGGGCATAGCAAAACGAGCCGTAGGCATGGGCGCAAATGTGATTGTCACAGAAGTCGATCCCATAGCTGCATTAAAGGCAAAGCTAGACGGATTTTTTGTAGCGCCGATGATAGTAGCAGCTGAAAGAGGAGATTTGTTTATCACTACTACAGGGTGTAAAGATGTGATAAATAAAGACGATTTTTCTAGGATGAAGGAAGGATGCATTCTTGCAAATGCGGGTCATTTCAATGCAGAAATTTCTATTCCAGAAATAGAAAATCAAACTTTAGAAAAAACGAAGATAAATGAGCACGTGATTCAATACAAACTTAACAATTTCAGGAAAATCTATTTGATAGGTGAGGGAAGACTAGTTAATCTGGTGGCAGCTGAAGGTCATCCTTCTGAGGTAATGGATATGAGCTTCGCTAACCAATTTTTATCCGTTTTAAAACTTAGTGAATCCAAAGGGGCTCTTAAGCCCATCGTATATAGCATCGATAAAAGTCAAGACCAAGAGATTGCTATGGCCAAGTTAAAGACAATGAATATAGAGATCGATACGCTCACAGAAGATCAACAGTCTTACCTTGAAGGCTTCAGTGAAGGGACCTAGCAATTATAACTGGCCGGCTTCCAAAATAGTGTAAGAAATCTTGTCTAGTGTATTTTGGACAGATAAGATTTGATCCTAATGCGGATGGGTAGTCTAGCATGGTTAGGATACCTGTCTCACACACAGGTGGTCGAGAGTTCAAATCTCTCCCCATCCAGTCATTCATCGAAATCATGGTAGTTCTGAAAAGCCATGAACATCAGTGTCGAATTACGATTCAAACCAAACAATGACTTGAAATCAATACCCATGGACTGGGACCATGCAGCCGATACCCAATCCTGAATGTCAACCAGAAATTATCATTGCGATGTATACGGCCAATGCTATGCCTGCAAATATCTTCGTGACTTTCATAGAATTGTCAAGAGCAGACGAGTAATCGTCAAATTGATCTTTTCCCATTACTTTTATTGTAGATTCTGAGGACATCAGTTCAAATGAAGACATTGTAGTACTCTTCTTTGCAATTGCATTTTTTGACAGTTCTACAAAAATCTCAGCTATTTCTGCATGGGGTGTA
>JBKPEX010000122.1:0-4502 GCA_046728625.1 Thermoproteota archaeon | reverse complement strand
CTATAATACAAGCCGCTATGAGTTCAGCAGTATGGATGCCTTAGTTATGAAGAATGCATCATTTGAAGATATCATGAAATTAGTTAATGCATCAATCAAAATAGGTAGAAGATAATAGATAATTAAACGGATTAAGATCTGTTGTTACTCTCTATCTAATAGATTTCGAATAATACTAATTAGTAACATAAACATAATCTTCAAAGATTTCTCCTCACTCACAGGCTAGATATAATGAGTATTGTTTACTCGTGATCGATTATTAGTTTATTTGCAATATGCATAATTATATAAAAAAATTGGCATTAATTACTATTTCAGTTTTATATATATACTATCAATAATAGACAGTTAATTATTGCTATCCTCTACTTCCGTTTAGTGGTAGTTTATTGTTGTTGTAATAATAATAATATTAGTAGTATTAATACACCTAAATCATCATCTTCTCTCACCATCTGTACTAGTGTTATCAAAAGATTGCGTGACCGAATTACATATTTTTGCAAGTAATTCTGTATATCTTGTTACATCATAAGTAGTATTTTTTTCATCAATTAGTTCCATAGGAATTGTCCTAAATTTATTAGGACTATGCTTGCCATAATAATTGGTTATAATATATCTTAGAAGCTGTCCAGCTTTAAGATATTGACCTTCCATTTCAAGTTGATGCAATGCATCATTCTCAATAGTATTTCTATTTACTTGGTATTTGTTTGAATCCTTTGAGAGTTGTTTTGTAAACACTAGTTCTTCTATTGGAACATTTCTATCTTTTAGCAGTCGTAAATATTTTTGAAAAGTTTGTCTTACTTTTGGCATCAGAGCTTTGACCTCATTTATATTATTACCTTCAGCCATTATTGCTAGAATTTCTTGTTGAAATTTTGAGAAAAAATGGGGTGTATCATGTCGTCTTGCTTCTATACCTCTTACTTTTAGGCTGCCGTTTTCAAATACACCAAAATATCTATTAGGTACTGGCAGATTAGCATTTACTTTAGAATGCACAAATGCAATCCATTTGTAAATCCCTTCGAATGATATTTCTAAACCTGTTTCTTTTTCAATATGTTCCTTTAATTGTAAGTAGTCATATTCTTCTTGTTTTTTTTCTGTTATTACGTCATTCTTCTTCTTCTTTTTTATCCATATAGAATCTACAATACCATGTAAAACTCTAAAGCCATATCTTTCAACTATTTCTGCTGTTTGTAAAAGTATTTGTCTATCAAAAGCGCAAACTGCTATGTGGGCATCAATTCTACCAAATTTTGCATTATTAAATCCTAAATATCCAAACGAAGTAACCAGAATCCATTTTAAAGCATTTTGTCTTGAGTCATAAATTGATTTTAGATCCTGGGGTATGCCATCAGATCTTAGAAGCCGCCTGTATTCTTTACGTTTATCCAAGACTATTTTCAATGACATAGGTACTATCCCAGTTTTTTGGCATATGCGGTAGTCCAATAGTTCTGGCACTTTTATGGTGCAACCATGATAAGTACAACAATAACAATTACAATTGATAGTTTCTGCTGATAAATTCTTTTTTAACATAATATTAGGATATAAGGAAATAAAGTCAAATTCTGCAACTTGTTCATGTACTCCTATTTCAGGTTCGAATATGAAACCTCCTCTATCTGCTATAAGTAGCTCCTCATACGTCTTAAAGTGCTCAGCTAATGTTGGCTTCCAAGGTATTAGAGTATTTTTTTTTGTAATAGCATAATAGAACTGTAAGCTGCTCAAACACCTTCCTATTGAAGCTCTTGATGCTGTATGTAAAGGCATTCTACAGAGTCTGGATACTTCATATAGACCCTGTAATCCTGATTCATTCCATACAAATGAATTATTTTTATCTAGATGTATTCTGCCAAGCAGCTTCATAGTAGTGGGCCTAAAGTATACTCGTCCATAAGAGAAATACGATATGCCTTCTTTCTTTGGTTTCTTTAATGGTATTGTTTGCTCCCTTCCTAAAACTAAGTTTATAGTGCTTTTTTCAGCTCGATAAATTAAATAAGGAAAGGTAAATGAATCACCATCTTCAGTGAATATAAAGTCAGGATCAATCTTCTTTGTTACTTCTGCAATAAGATCTTCAATTATATTTTCTTCTGACTCGCTTTGAATTTCAAAAGAAGAGATGTAATCTTCTTCCTCTGATTTTCGTTCTTCAATTAATATTGAGTCAATTCTATCAGTATATCTAGGTATTTTTCCTTCTCTCTTTAGATTTACTTTAAGATGAATAACTCTAAAATCAGGTAATTTGTAATCTAATGAATTGACATTATCCTTGTTAATCCATGTCAGTTTTGAATGCCTACTACTATTACTACAACTAACTTCACAAAAAGCTAATGGGAAAATATCATGTTCATAAAAATAAGACTGTGCGGGCAACAAATCTACATTGTACAATCTTAAATTTCCAAACTTGTGAAGAGTTGTTCTTTCAATCTTTTTTGCTAAGCTAAGTGCTTTTGTAGAATCTATTAAATTCAGTTTCAGAACTTTTGACTCTGTCGTATCTGTAATTTTCTCATATTTTGATACTAATTCATAGTCTTTGATAAGACAAATAATATTATCATTCTGATCTACTTGTTTTCTTTCTAGTATTGAGTTGATAAGATTTGATTTGCTATTATCATCATCTTCTTCTTCTGGTGCAACATAGATACAATGACTCCAATTATTATCTTCTAGTCTAACAACCTTCCCATTTTCTTGCTTTATCCAAAAAATCATTTTGTTATCAAGTGGATATACATCAAAAAGCCAGCCCTTAATCAATTGGAGAGAAACACTTTCCTAATTATTCGTGTAATTCAGTAGATGATGAGGCATATTGCTGGGTTGTATACTGTAAAGTACTTAATAAAAGACATCTAGAATTCATTTGGAGGCAGTGTAGTCCATGGTGTTGGATGCAACAAACTACAATCAGCTGAATCGGCAACTTGTAGATAAATATTTTAAAAAGTAAGATAGAGTAAAAATATAATATGTTTTGCTGCTGCCAGTGGGATTTGAAGCCTCGGTTCGTATTCTCTCTTTTTATTAGACTTCATGAGTCAATGATAAAAAGCATAGTAGTTTTGGAGTATGAGTCAAAGGCATTTATGCTTAGACTTTAATAATATGCATTGATAGTGTAAGTTATAATGTCTCTAAATGATGATGATGATGATAAATGAACTATACTGCTATAAGAATAACCAAAAAAAGAATTATCTCGCTTGTTATTGCATTATCTCTATCTGGACTGATTGTCCTTATAGGAGGAGTGTTAGAATCTACTATAGTTTCAGCACAATCAATTTTAACTAATGACAGAGCCCCCATACCCTCGAACCAAAGTATATCTTCTAGGCTTTCTGCTTCACTACCACAGCCATTTCCATCACCACCATCCCCTGAGTTATCTGCAGCTCAAATCAGCGCTTCTACAAACAAGACATGTACACTTAAACCCTCGTTAATCAAGCTCCAAGGAACTCCGCAACAAACCGAAGGTCCATATTTTGTCGAAGGAATGCCTAACCGCTCTGATATAAGATCGGATCCCTCAGACGGTTCGTTGCAACAAGGCATCCCACTGCGTCTAGTAATTCACGTCTCTGATGTGGATGATGGTTCATGTACTCCTATTAAAGGAGCACAAGTTGACATCTGGCATGCCAATTCTCAAGGTGTATACTCAGGTGTTAACGACCAAGGCACTATGGGAAAGAAGTTCCTTCGTGGATACCAAGTGACAGACGATAATGGAAATGTTCAATTCACTACAATTTATCCAGGCTGGTATCAGGGTAGAGCAATTCACATACATGTCAAGGTAAGTACCTTTGAGGGACCTGAGAAGACGTTGGAGTGGACATCACAGTTTTACCTTAGCAATTCTATTAATGAACAGGTTCACACACAACCTCCATACAGTAACCATGGACTTCCTGATATTACAAATGAACAGGATGGAATTTACATAGGAGCCTCTACCGATGGGCTAGTGAAAAGCAATAGTGGAAAGCATCTGATGCTCGATCTGACTAAGGAAGGACAATTCTATAGTGGTACATTTAATATTGTACTAAACTCGAGTCGATCCAGAGGTTAGGGATTAATAGATCTATCAGAAGATAATAATTATATCCATATACTAACTACTTTGAATCGTGGTATTAGTGGCAAGAATTTTAAGTGGTAAATAAAAGAGGTCTGTTTCAAATCCTTTTTTACTTGTGTAGTAACAGATAATTTTACTTTATAGATACAAAGTGCGCAGATTGTGGATGCTACTATTGTAATAGCCTTATTCTTCTAAGCAGCCAATTGATCATTTTTTTTTGGAGCAGCAACAAAGCAGTATTTGCATGTCTAGTCATTCTAAGGATATATTCTTATGGAACCTTTCATAATTTGTTCATTAAACGGTCCTTCTGAGCCGTTAGATGTATTTCCTTGAATACCGTCGCCGTTTA
>JBKPEX010000212.1:0-2407 GCA_046728625.1 Thermoproteota archaeon | reverse complement strand
TGCTAGAGCCTTGGCTGCAGATATCGCATCAACAAGAGACTCTTCAAGGGCTGACTTTGAGACATTACTCGTACCGCTGAAACCCCAGCAACCATCGACGAGTACTCTAATACCACATCCAGAATTCACTGCATTGCGAATCCTTTCTAATTCCCCATTGCTGAAAGCACTCTCGTTGGTTACTCTAGACTGATACCGAGCCTCAACATAAGTGGCTCCGTTACCTTTGGAAATAAGGCTTTTCAAGTCGTCAAAAATATAGGAGGAGTCTGCGGCCATGAGTGTACAGAGTCTTCTTTAGAACAATAAATTATATCTATCGCACAAATCGCACAAATCTGTGATGTATTTTTACCCGTGTGTTTTGCTAAAGTGTTGATGTTGATGCTGGTGGTGGCAATAATGACGATGATAGGTATTGATTGAATATGGTCCGGACAAGGGGAAATGTTTAGCAAGTTTAACAGCTACACTTTGCTGTTGCGTCAAGACATCATCAGTGAAAGAGCTGCGATGAAAGATTAACGCTAGAAGAATTGGGGTAACCATCTATAGAAAGATCAGATTCAAAGTAATGGTTTGGTAATAATAAGGGCCATTTTTTTATAGTTTCGAACAAATACAATCAGAGATATTGGTCAATAAACACACATTAATTGTAGGTGACTCGAGATCCATGCCAGAGATAGAATCTGGCAGTATCCAGTTTATCGTCACTTCTCCACCTTACTGGAACCTTAAAAACTATGGAAAGAACTCTCGCTCAAATATTCTCCATCGGGATCAGGCATATTCTATATATCTCCAATCAATTTATGATGTACTAAAAGAAGTAAAAAGAGTAATTGAACCGGCAAGATTTGTTGCTATCAATGTTGGCACTGCAGTGTCTAGACAAGGGATGAAACCTCTGCATGCAGACATAATTAAAGAAATGGAGGATCTTCGCTTTACTTTTAAAAAGGAGATAATTTGGGCGAAACCAAAGGGAACTCAGGGCTTATGGCAGAGGGGCGTTACTAAATTCCTTAAAAAAGAGCCATTTCCATGTTATTTTAATCTAAACATTATGCACGAGTATATCTTGATCTTTCAAAATGAAGGCCAATTGAAAGTGAATCTTAAAGCAGACAACAAGTTATCTGAGGAATTTATAAAACAGGTGTCTTGGAGTATTTGGGAGATGCCAGTTTCTACCTCAAAGGGACATCCTGCACCATTTCCAGATTGTCTTCCTGAACGATTGATAAGGCTGTACAGTTTCGAAAATGAGACAGTATTGGATCCTTTTGGTGGAAGTGGGACTACAATGAAGGCGGCTAGCATGCTGAATAGAAATTCGATAATATATGAGATAAATCCAGAATATGTTGAATTAATAAAGAATAAGGTAAACTGGGAAAACCCAAATTTGGATTCTCAGGCGACGTACGATATCAAAGTAAGAATGGGGGAGTAGAGTTACAATAACTCTTAAAGCAAATGCAAATGAATCAATGGAAGTAGATTGCCTTTCAGGCGTTGACTGGGATGCACAACAGGCAGACACCAGATATCTGACTCATGGATTTCATCCCTATGCATCTAAATACATTCCACAAATTCCATTTAATCTTGTATCAAAATTATCAAATAAAAATGATCTAGTTTTAGATAATTTTATGGGAAGCGGGACTACGCTAGTTGAATGTAAACTCTTGGGAAGAAATAGCATAGGTGTAGACATCAATCCTCTGGCTTGTCTGATATCAAAGGTCAAATCTACAAATCTCTCAGATGAAGAATTGCAGAATATACTGAAGATTTGTGACTCTATAAAAAGAAATATTGACTACATACGAAATCCCAAGAATGGTTGTACTAATAATAACAATAATAATAATAATAATATTGGTCACATTAGAGGCAATAATAACATCATCACTAAGGAATTTCGCCAACAACAGTACGAAAATTTTTTCAGCTCAAACATAGCACATAGGCTTTCCGAGATGACACTACAAAAGAATTTACCTCATTCTAATATCTTGAAATGGTTTAACGATAATGTTATTTGTGAACTACTCGTAATAAAATCTGAAGTCGATTCGACTGAAGATGATAATTCAAGAGATTTTCTTCTTGTGGCGTTTTCTTCAATACTTAGGAATCTTTCTAATGCACATGAGGGTTTTGGAAATCTAATGAGAAATAAACAGCCAATTCCAAAATATGAAATCTACGAGAAATTTCGTCATGCAGTAAATAGGATGATAAAAGGCATGTGCGAGTTTAATAAACGAATAGCTCGAAACCAAACCACTTTTAATAGTATTACTGCTGAGGTTGTTAGAGGAGACTCGAGAAAGCTAAATTTTATTGATAGCAATACTATCGACTTGATTTGTTCTCATCCGCCATATATGTC
>JBKPEX010000255.1:0-2825 GCA_046728625.1 Thermoproteota archaeon | reverse complement strand
AAAAAATCCCATCCATCCTAGGTCAGCAAATTCAGCTTTATGTGCATGAAACATATACCTACCAGGATAGTCAAACTTGAATTCTAGTATACCTCTATCAGCTTCACTCATAGCTACAATATCATTTGTATAATCAGAAGTTTTTGATGTCCCAGATGGGAAATAGTGGAAGAGCGTTCCGTGAATATGAAATGTGTTTATCAAATCGAATTGAAGCATGTTCAGTAGATATATACGATATGGTTTTCCAGACTCTAATGTAATTGGGTTATCCATATAATCAAATGCCTTTCCATTGACTGTATATACTTCATTGGTATGATCCTTTTCTTCAGGTAGCTTTCCAGATTTGGCTTCCTCTGGCGTTGGTATTTTACCAGGCCCTTTTCCTTCTTTTTCGTAATCAAGATCATAGCCATTCATTAACATTGCCATTTCCTTCATATGCGGCCGAGGTATTTTTGGGTCTATTATCATCATACCGTATAACCCATTATTGATATGTTGATCAACAGGCGACATATGACAATGATAAGGATAAACCCCATAGGGCTGTGCAACAAATTTGTATGTATAGCTATGACCAGGAAGTATTGATCCACCAGTACCCTCTACGCCATCCATCTCTGATGGATGGATTGAATGCATATGCAATGAATGTGGAAGCTTATTATCTGCACTATTTATCACTGTGATCTTTACTAGATCGCCTTCAGTCATACGCATAGTTGGTCCTGGAATAGTCTCATTAAATGTCCATGCGTCAAATTTCAATCCATTATTAGCGATCGATATAGGTTGATTCTCTTTGATTATCAAGGTGAATTCTCTTAGTGTGACACCATTATTGTCATGGTATCTTCCACAATTAAAATATGTCAAGTATTCAATTGATGTAGCGCGTTTGCTTGTGTCCGGAGCGCAATTCTTTTCTCTGTCATATTCTTGTGTAGAAATAGAAATATTTCTGTTAGTATTTTTAGGAGTAGCAACAGTATCAGTTATTTTATTTGTAGACTTTGTACTATTTTGTTTAGCTAGAAAATTTTCGGTTATTGATGTTTCGGCTCTAGTATACTGCCCTACATAAAATATAAGGAAAATATAACCAAAGAGAATAATTCCTAAAACTAAGGAAAAATCTGTCTTTAACATTCTTATACTTTACTGCAACGTATCATTATTATATAAAAACGCATAGGTAAGATCTCATATTAAATTTTAGAGTTGCAGCATGTTCTCACTATGCAATTGAGAGAATCGAGACGCTGGATGTAATTCAATGGAATATTCTAATATAGAACTTTCTTACGTCATTTTTTACCAAATCATTTATAGGGTTGTGCGGGGGGCTGGACATGCTAGAAGCAACTAAGATCTATTTTGTGTACTAGAAGCGAAAGCGCACACAAGTATGATGTCGTATTAAAATGTAATTCTCTTTAGTTATTAACTAGGTATCTATCTATCTATATCGATTTATACTTAGATTAGTCCACATACTAAAACAATTTATTTTTACTACCATAACGTATAGACATAAAAGATGCACAGATATATGATTCACCTAAAAAACAGATCGTATGCTCCTAGGGATGCCTCAGATCTGCTTAAAAAAGCAAGAAGTTTGATTTCGGATTCTAATATTATCATCCGAGATGCCCGGGTGTCAAATAAATACCTGGAATTTGATACAAGTATTTCTGAAAATGAGAAAATCGAAGATATAATTAGAAAATTAAGATATATAGGGGATCTGTCAGAATATGAGGAAGTTATCGATAGAAACATCGAAAAAGGAAAGGCCATTAAATATGCCATAACATTGTTTAATGACGAGAAATATTGGGGAGCACATGAAATCTTGGAATCGATATGGAAGAAGGCTCATGGAGAAGAAAAGGATGTCTTAAATGGGATTATATTAATTGCAGCTGCTTTTGTACATGATGAAAAGGATGAATCAAGCATTTGCTTATCTATCCTAAAGAGAGCAATGGACAAATTGAAATACTACAATGGTATGTATTTTGGAATAAACATAGATC
This sequence comes from Thermoproteota archaeon, assembly GCA_046728625.1. Taxonomy (GTDB): domain Archaea; phylum Thermoproteota; class Nitrososphaeria; order Nitrososphaerales; family Nitrososphaeraceae; genus DASQQB01. The sequence goes on along the minus strand of JBKPEX010000255.1, from coordinate 777 downwards.
AAGTAAAGTTGTACGTAGGTGAGATGATAAAAAGTCAGAAGATAGATCGCTTTGTTATTTAAAAATAAATATAAATGCAATTGTCGCTATACTACATATAAAGACTTAGTTTAGAGGATTTATGAAATGCCTTTTAGTAAAGTTTGAACAGCTTCTTGAAACTCTACATTATTCATCGGTGGAATAGATGCTATTCTAAGGTTTTGTCTAACGTGTTCCATTTTCTTTTGTCCTATGAGAGGTGCAATTACAGAGGGACTTGACCTTATTATCTGTAATAGCTTTGCAACCTGATCAGTTATTCCCCCATAGTCTGGAACGGGTTTTTTAAGTAATCGACCTTGGAACAATGGAATACTTGTAAATACGCCGATATTCAACTTTGACGCCGCCTCTAGTATGGTTAAATTCTCCTCCGATCCAACAGTCTGGTTCTTGAGGAACAATGGTTCGCTATAGGCAACGTTATAAGGAAGCTGAATAAAGCGAAATCCATTCTCTTTTCCTCCAACTTCTTCTGCAACCTTGACTATCTGTTCTAATGAAAGGTACTCCTTGTTATCTCTTTTTACTCTAAAACATGTCCAAGTAGCCATTCCATAATAAGAAATTTTATGAGAAGATCGATATTTTTCGTAAACTTCAAAAACTTTATAAAGCATTTGCATGAACTCAGCTCTACTAACGTCTTCGCACCAACTCTCAAATGCGTTGTGGATATACACGAGATCTAATGTGTTAAGATGCATATTGCTCAGTGATTTATCTATACATCTT
>JBKPEX010000160.1:0-3044 GCA_046728625.1 Thermoproteota archaeon | reverse complement strand
ACAGTTGTGAAAATTTAGCAAAGTCTTGATGCAGGATAGTTAGGTAACTACTAAAATTGGTAAGTTTAATCGGAAATGAATACAGTAATCTTACCTCAATGCTTATCTCAATAGATTCTTCTTTAGAAGTTCGGGATAGTAGCCAATCGACCATTTTTTGTTGTAACAATAATAAGCCATGATTAAGGGTTCAGCTGGAAAAGGGTCACCTTTATCATTAATTGCAACAGAATATTTATAGCATTCTTTGTCATTTGAACGACTATTAACGTCACAGTGCATGGTTATTAGGAAATTAATCTTCCAGCTATCACAATTCGGTCAGTTTTTAATTTTTTACCCACATATGATAATTCTTTGCTATTTTTGTCATATAACATTTTTATCATACAAAAGCCTGGGTCACTTGATGAATAAAACAATATCGTTCGCATTGATGGTAGCAGCAGTAGCTGCCGTAGCAGTAGGAGCAACAGCAGTAATGAGTCCACTTTCCGCACATGCAGATCAACCACAATACTGTTTCGCCCAAAGCGGCAGTACCGGTCTACAATGTTTTTCAAGCAAACAACAGTGTGAAAAAGCCGCAACCCACGACCAACAGTGTAAGCAAAACAGAAGTTAGTAACTCTCTCCTCTTTTATTTTTTTATTAGATCCTTCTTCTCTTTCTTATTCTTATCGTTATAAAATAAAAGAAACTAATCCATAAGGCCAATTCTGCCAATATCCTATATCAGTTGTTCTAGATTATAGTGTAATAGTTCTTGACCTTATCTTGGTTGCTATAAAGTTAGTTTCCAGTGTAATCCTTTCTCTTTTATACTATGAATTACATACAATACCCAGTTTAGGGTTTCGATATAGGTAATAAACATGTCTCTTTTCTCTATGTTTATTGATTTAGTATTCAGTTTTCCATTAAGGTAATTAATTTCCTTTTGGATAATATCTTTTACTTGACTCATTTGCATTTGTATTTGTCTTTGATTTGTTTTTCCTAAAACCCATCTTAAGCAATGTATTTCATAGTGTACACTATTATTATATGCCATGCTATGTGACGGAAATATCTGATTCATTTTTTCACTAATTTTATTATTTAGAATTTGCTTGAATCTATCTAATTCTATGTCGGCGTTGTTGCCATTGCTATTGTTATTATCATCCATTGCTATATACACCACACCTCATTCAGGGAACAAAATAAGGAAAATGGTTGTTATCTATAACAAACAAAGCACTATGAAGAGAGGGGGAGGAGAGCGTAGAGTAGTAGATTTTAATACAAAGGAAAAGAGGGCTTGTTCGATTTACTAGAAGAGAAGCCTATTTACACCATATCCCAACCCAGACAGGAAGAGAAATGTCTCCATCCTCAAATTCTATCCATACACCAGAACCGATATCTGGTGTCATATCAAAACTACTATCACTCCCTAATTCTTCTCTTTTCTGACATGATGACGTCAATGGAAGACAAGGTTCGCACCAGCCCGTCTCTTGATTGCCAAACAATTTTGGTATAATTGCTTTAATTCTACCTTTATTCTGTGGATCTTTATTGTTTGTTACAAGTCCTTTGTATATTCCAAATAATCGGTCAGTGTCACTGTCAGTATTACTATTACTATTATTTTCTATCAAGACTTTGATAACTTACAACTATCCTTAATAATGAATTCATAAATCCTTTCTCTTCGACTATTGTAGACAACTCTGCAATTCTCCTTAGTGTATCTGCCTCTGCAACAGCAACTTTTACTAAATCTTCTATTGTCTTTCTTTATCTCTGCAGTAGCAAGTGTTGCAGCGCACATGATATATGTTCATCTTTGATTTATAGCCAGTCTGATAAGTCCATAAGTCAGAATGCCTTTGTTCTATGTCCAACAAATATTGACATGACTAGTTTTTCACATTTTCTGTTGGTATTCTTCATTAGAAATATCAAAGAGAACCAGACATGATTAAAAAACATACCTAAAAAAATGAGCGAGCATAACTAATTTCTATAAAAACTAGTTACACTTTTTTATTTTTATTTCTGCGTTATGGCCTGTTAACCTTGCGCGCTAAACCAGAGATAAATGGTCCACTACCTTGCAGCGGATCTCGTGCACACTCTTGAGGAGGCCGAGATTTTTGACAATTTGTTTGATACACTTCATTACCAACGGCGCTCCCTGCTACCGCATTTGGATTTGACTGACTTGGAGGTCCTTTTGCATGTGCTGTTATCGCGCTACTCATTACTGTTGTCGTTACTCCTACCGCCCCTAGCACTGCTATCGCAAGAACAAAGGATATTGCTGTTTTCATTTCATTTTATTGAGAATAATAGAGAAATAATTACTTACAATAACATGATCAAACCACGTTTGAACGCTTGTCACTTTTCGCAAGCGAGTCCATTGCCGTCATCTTCATGGATTGTACATCTCCATTGATTTGCTCAAGTCCCAAATCATATAAAATTTGTCGAGATTCTTTGTTATCTGGAATATTTTTTATTCTAAAGTAATTGTCACCATCATGAAAGATTGCAAAAAGACCAGAAATAGCAGCTCCTGCAAATATTGGTTTTATTTTGCTGTTGTTACCGCAATTGTCATCATTGCTTGCGGATACACTTTTCAGCCCTACTAGACCATCCTTCTGCTTCTTTCTGTTAAGTTGTATTCTTCCTATGTCGAGGAAATCATCATCATCATCATTGTTATCACTATCTCCTTCTAATTGTTGTTCTTCTTCTTTTATTTTATTGATATTCAACTCGTTAGACAATGATTTTCCTGGCAGCTTTATATTGCGTGTACAATCACAAAACTCACACTCCATAGTGCATTGGTCTCTTGAGCGTGCATCTTTAACTTCAATAACATCATTAAAATATTTATTCAGTACTGGAATCTCCATAGCCATGGGATACAATCCACCCTCTAAGCAATAGCATATTTCAACGAAATGTACTATATCATTTTCATCTATTGTTCCTTCTCTTAATGCAGTCTGCATACCTTCATAGAACACTTTACCACGAGC
>JBKPEX010000247.1:0-8506 GCA_046728625.1 Thermoproteota archaeon | reverse complement strand
AAGATACTGAGGCACACAAAGGCGTAAGATTATTTTTATCATCTTCATTAGCAAAAGATCCGTATCGTTGGAGAGTGCTGGTATTATATGGTAACATATGTCATTGAGAACCAAAGTTTATATTGCTGATCGGTAGTGATCAAAGCAAAATGGCAGAATATAGACCCAAAGAAGATCACAGATTCATGAATTCAAGAGACGTACAAGATGTTTATGATACGATGAAACAGAATTTTATTAAAACTATAGACGAGATGGCAAAAATGCAGCCACAATGTTCACAATCTATATCTAATTTGCAGCTAGACTATATCCAGTCTATAAAAAACCTCGTTCAGACTGCAATCTCTTCACAGAAACAAATAGCAGAAAACGCAAATTGGAATATAGTGACGACATCGCCATACACCGAACAATTTACAAAACAATCTAACGAAATTACCAACAACGCCATTAGAGCAGTCAATATTAATAATCAACTTACGATAAACACACTGGATGCTGCAAGAGACAACTTGAAAATATATGATAGGACCATTGACTCGTTGACAGAATTCAGCACCAATGTAGCGAAAGCATGGGCTTCGTTCTTTTCAGCGCAGCAACAACAGTTCTTTAAACACTGATCTCCCACAGGCACTCATATGGGTGAGATGCCCTGAGCGCATTGTCTGCAAAGTTTAATAATTATCTACAAAGCCCTAAGGCCTAACTTTGAATTACGATATGCGGATACAAACGTAATTAGGGCAAGTGTAAAAAGAACAACCCCATTCAATAGATGTGCAGCCACAAGAAAAGCTTGCAGTTTTGTGTTTACCACCATCATTCCTAACAGAATCTGAATTAAAATTGCAATACCTGTGGCAATGGCAGCTCGTCTTACGTATTTAGCCTTCCGTACTGAATATGCTAACATTACTAAAACTACACTAGCACCAACAATTGCTATCATCCTATGGAAGTGCTCGAACAAATACTTGTCAGGCGGAAAGTTAAATTTATTCGGACAAAGTGGCCAACCTGGACATGACAATCCTTGATGTGATGCGGTAATGTATACACCAAGCAACATAGCCGAATATATCAAACCCAAGGAAAGAAAGGCAAGCCATAACACTTTTTGTCTTATTATTTGCTTGGGATCACGCAAGGTTGTATATATGATCTAGGTCAAGTAATAATCTTAACCCCTTAGAAGCATCCAGAGATTTACAGGGATAACCTCTTAGGCAAAAAAAAGGCGTGAGGTCAGGCTACCTAGCCAGTTCCGATTACTGAGTATCTCGGATGTTTTTATATCCAGTTTCTGTTTGTTCTCCTTCACTAGGAACTCCAATGGTTCTTTCATCAGTCAACCTAACATTGTCGTTACTTGGTGACAAACTACTTTTTAGTCCATGGGGGGTTTGTTTAAATGCTTCATAATCTCTAGTAAATTGGTCTCCTGGCGGTTCACTCCCATAGAAGTAACTGCCTAATAGTTCGTCAGCATTTACCAAGAGCCAAACTCTCTTGCCATCAAAGGCATCGACAACATATTTTGGAATCCAGAACTTGTCTTTATGTAAAGTTCCCTTCTCTATGCGTACGTAATTTTGTGAAATCTCCTTTATTTCACCCACATCCTTTCCATCGTTGGTTGTAACCTTCTTATCCTTTAGCATATTCCATAATATTGTAGGTCCTTCTCTGTTACCTGTATTTGAAGACAATAAATTACAATAGGGGCCATCTTTTTTAATGATTCTAGAAGATTTTTCTGTTTTTCTTTAGAGACGGTATGACAGAGTCCCAACTTGCATCATGAACTTATAATTATATATGAGGTTCGAGCAGAAGAGGTTGATGATGGTGCAAAGCCTTACTACTATCTCTCATTGTATGAATATTCACATCCTTGTGGTGGCTGTATTTGGTATCACATTATTTTCTTGCCCGCCCATTTTTTCGGAACTTCAAAATGAAAAGACGCCTCAGCAGCCTTCGGCCAATATGACAAATAGCAGCAGCTCTATTAACGTATCAATAGTTCAAGGCGCATCTGCCTTAACAGATAAAGCTTATCAGCCTAATCCTGTTATTATTAAAGTTGGAAATGCGATAGTATGGATAAACCATGATTCTGCAGTCCATACTGTGACTGAGGGGAACCCAGCTAGTGATGTATCTCAGAATGGATTTGATTCGGGATTATTGACTCCAGGCCAAATGTTTCGGCATTCCTTTGACAAACAGGCAGTTGTTGAATATCACTGTAGCTTGCATCCCACTATGTTGGGAAAGATCATAGTGAACAATAATTGAGTCATTTTCCGTTTGGAACTGTGATACTATATAGGGACCCTAAATGATACGCCCGCTGTCAACTGTAATTTGACTAATACATGGAAAAACGATGCATACGACTCGTTGAATAAGGTGGACCCATTGTATTTCTAGATATTAGTATATGACGGAAAGAAAGACCAAAGGTGTGCCGCAGATAGCAGCTTTTATCTTCTTTCATTAATCCTTGACGAGTTATGCCGGCTCCGACAGCTTAGTAGGGGAATTATGTCTTATAGAATCCCTGATGTTTGGGGTTATACTAAACTACGGCCCCATATATAATATATATATCTGAAATCATCCCGTAGCTATTATAAAATGATAGGGGCTCAGTAATATTGACGGAGTTATATCCTAGAATGTTGATGGTCGTATTGCTCGTCGGCTTAACTTTATTATTATCTGGATTTATATTGCATACGGTGAAGGCAGATGCAGCTACGCTTAGAACTACCATGACGCATCAAACATCGGATAAGGAATACAACGATGAAAGAAACTCCAAATTCAATCTGATAATAGGAACAGAACTCGACGACTTTTTGACAGGTACCAAACATAGTGATGTCATAAAAGGCCTTGATGGGAATGATATTGGCCAAGGACATGGTGGTGGAGATTCCTTGTCTGGTGATAATGGAAATGACAAGCTTTACGGTGACGATGACAACGACAACTTACAAGGTGGTCCCGGAGCCGATCAATTGTACGGAGGACACGGCGACGACATATTATTTGGCGGATTTGATGAAGATTACCTAAACGGAGGACCAGGAAACGATGAATTGTACGGCTGGTTTGGAGATGATATCCTAGAAGGTGGTCCCGGAGCGGATTACTTTGACTGTGGTGACGGACAAGACTTGATCGTTGATTTCAATCCGGTGCAAGGAGATACACACGCTGATAATTGTGAAGACATAAGAGAACAGCTTTAGCATCATCTAGACTCATAATATCTATTACCTTTTTTTACACATTGCGTTAGTCTCTCAAGCTGCTTGTACAACGTTCCTACGATAATAGACCTCTGCAGTTAACTGAAGTACCCCATGAATTTGTGAGTTTATATCGCAAGTACGAAGGGGCACGCGTCATACAATATTACGGCATCAAACCTGATATTGAACATTCCTTTAGCAGCTCGGAGTATATAATATACACAATAAATGCCATCTCTCTGACGGCTCGCATTCTAGAAGCGGTTTGTGTTTAGAGAATAACTTTATTATACAATATATTATAATATATCCTATGACGACGAGACTAGAAGGAAGTCCCAATGCTGAACAAAATCATAGATTAAATGAAGTATACTACAAGTGCGGTTGCAAATATCGATTCAACCATCAGATAATTTTGGAACATATTTGTTCGGAGCATGAAGCAGAACTGATTAGTAAAAACGGTTAGCGGCTTGCTTCATTTTTTTGTCCGTTATGGATCTGTAGTCCCAAAATAATGTACTAAAGAATACACGAGTAAGTTCTATAGAACTTTAACTATCAAGAGTACAATGACTTCGTTATTTAATTAAATCTTATGAAGTTTAGATATCTGGATGCTGCAATCCATACTATCAAATTATGGCAGTAGTTGGAGTACGGGCATCAATCGTTGTGATTATTGTGATAGGTTTATGTACATTAATTGTGCAGTCAGGGCATATAGTTGTAGCACAGAATAATACTGGCCAGCAACGAATAGCCGATGATTTTAAATTAACTGTAAAAATAATAGGCCTAGATTACTCTGTTGGTAGTGTAAAGGTATGGATGACTGCGCCAGACGGTACAACAGTAACCAAGTTAGTCGATGCGACCAATTTGCTAAATTCACTTGATGACGATGATAACAATGCCATAGAAGTCCTTCTTGCAGCGAATAAAGGTTTTGTACAATTAGGTGATGAATTTACCGCTTGTGTCAAAATCTTGGAGGATAAAGATAAAATAGGAAATCACTTCGCGTGTGAGAAAGACACGCATAAGTCATCAGATGGTACGGAAATCATAACCATACGGTTATAGCGAACTATAACTGTTTTTCAATTGGTCATATTCGCTTTCCGTAGACTTAAGTTAAACACTTAGCTCTAGGGCCAAATCTCTGTAAACGCGCGTAGCACACCAGCAGGAATATAATTCTCACGATTATTTTGAACTGCCTTTTGTCATATCCATGCTATTATACACAAGGAGGTATACAGCATTGTTAGAGCATAAGCGATATCATACATGATTGATTATGTTAAGTGAAATTCCAAAAAGTTGGAAGTATGAATTTAGACTAGCGCGTAGGTTTGCGATAGTCTGCGTCTGAATATCTAAATCTATCCTATGCACGCCATGTTCATTGGTCACTGAACTTGCTGAATTTATTTCTGGATGACCAAAAAATAGAGTGTTCGGATCCAATGCAGAATATATGGATTTAACAATGTGAACTGACCTAGGCAATCTAGGTTTAATGGCGATTCGTACTTCCGCCTTGCAATTTGTCAACATTTACGTCATAAGCTCCTCCAGCAACTTTGTAATCACACTTTCTACAATACCATATACCTGATGCTATTCTTCTAAATTGTTGCGAGCCACAAGAAGGGCATCGCCTTTTTTGCTTCAATGTTCGATAAACTGTCCCATACCGTTTACGGACAGTCGCGCCAAATTTTATACCCAAACCTTTGAGAGCGCTGCGACTTTGTTTCTTTCTGCTAACCAGCTTTGATCAACTCCTGGAGTTTGGCTCTCACATTCTCTCCTTTAATTCTTGCTATCCCGGCTGCTGTTTTTAATTGTTCAACTTTGAAGGCACCAGTTGATCCCTTCTGTATAGCAGTAAAGTCGCCGTTAGAATTTGTAGTGATGGTAATTCTCGCATCCATACAGGCTTCTTCTTCAGCAGTGGGATCAAGGATAACTGAATCTGCAATCCTAACGGCAGTAATTGAGACAGGTAGAGTGGTGACAGGTGGCCTTTGTGTATTTCCCGTGTCAATGACTTTGCCGTCCTGCATCTCAAACACTGGAATCTTACTACTAGCTAAGGCGGAAACTGCCGCGAATGAGGTAGCATCAAACAAATTACCATCTGCATTGATAATGCTACAATCCACGAATATTGTATAGACTGTTTTACCTGGTACCAACACAAGTCGCTCAAGATCTATCATCTCTGATTCTCTTATGCCTCTGTCGACGACTCTCGCTAATTCTATAGTGTCCTCGTCAGGTGGACCAGGTTCAACATACGGTGAAGCAGTAGGCAATATTTCAGCAGACAGAATCAGCGCACCTTTATTCTCCAGGCCTTCAAACGGCTCACCTGTTTCCACCTTAACTCCTGCAATAACCTCTGAATTCCCCAGCTTTACCCTTGCGGATCCGTTAGCTTTCTTTATAGTATCCAATTCAATTTCAATCGGTCTTATTTCATCGAGGTTTCTTTCATCGAGTCTTTTTCCCTTTGAAATAGCATCCCACATTTGCTGCTTCCGCAGGTGCTCTACGATTATAGTAGAACGTTTTGATGAGCTCATTGTTCCTCTTTTAACTCCATCTCGCTACCGAAGTATTTCTCCATTAAAGACTGCCGTTGGATCTCGTAAACCATTTTACATCCACCTATTGCTTTGTCTAGACACTCATTGAATTGATCTTGTGTTAATACACCATCAAGCTGTAAGAGGGTCACTTGTTCGAGGTGAGGCATATATGCCACTGGCATGTCTGCACCCCCTTCCTTGTCTTCGGTGTCATTGATATCAATCACGATTTTGTCGTCCACCTTACCAGCAGCACAAGCCGCAACTATGTCACGCATATTAATCCCAGCGTCGGCTAATGCCACAGATGCGGCTGTAATACCCGCACATCTTGAACCGCCGTCTGCTTGCAATACCTCCACAAACACGTCTATTGCAGAGCGGGGATAGTCCTCTAATATCAATGCCGGCTCCAATGACTCCCTCATCACCTTTGAGATTTCAATTTCCCTTCTGGATGGAGCAGGATTTTTTCTAGTGTCAGTTGAAAACGGTGACATGTGATATCTGCATCTCAAGACACATCGGTCAGGCAAGGCCATGTGTTTTGGATGTACCTCTCTTGGTCCATAAACAGCAACTACTATCTTGTTATTTCCAAATTCTATTAAAGCTGATCCGTCTGCATTTTTTATTCTGCCTACAGTTATCTTAATTCCACGCAATTCGTCTGCTGTTCGACCATCTGTTCTTTTGCCTTTCTCATCTATTAGATTTCTTATTTGGTTCATTACTCTCTTTCACCTTTTTCTACTTCTTCTACAAGCTCTTCTTCCACTTCGTGAATAGTAGAATTTACGACATCTTCTTTATTTTTCTGGTCGCTCGACATCTGGACTTGCAGGTCCGTATTATTTGTACCAGTTTCTGGTTGCTGACCAGAATCTGTAGGCACATTTAGCAGGACTTTTACTCGTTGGGTAAGATTAGCCATGTGAGCTTCTTCTTCAACCATTCTGATTGCCCTAACTGCCAATTTTAGGCCTTCAAAATTTCTTCCTGAAACAACGATAATTCCATTCTGACCTATCAGCACCCTAGTTTGAGTAGCTTGTTCAATCGTTTGTATCATCGAACCTCGTTTTCCAATGAGCCTAGGAACTCTTGTTGCAGAAATTTTAAGGAACTCTCCTCGCGGAATCTTCCCCAAATCTTTATCTTGTATTGTTAGCATAGGATCTCTTGTTCTATCAAAGGCGGTGATTCTAGCGGTAATTAAGTCCCCTATTAGAAGCTGCCTTCCCATGTCGTCTCTAGCTGGTGAAAAGTCTCTTCCAAAGACATCCTGCGCTGGCAAATGCGCAGAGAAACAGGATTGTATATCTACTTCCCAAGATAAGGAAGAATGATCTACAATTTTTCCTATAACGACATCGTTCACACGAGGAATATATACGCCTGATAAAGGGATAACCTTTATGCCGTCTCTTCCAGCCTCTGCCACACCAATTCTAGTAGCTATAATTGAATTGTCTGTTTTTACTACATTCATTAGAGGCCTAAAATTACCTTGAACTATTATATCGCCGGGAATGACATACCTTCTCTTAATTTCTTGCATAAATCAGTATATCACCGTCCGACCGGTAAAAGCCATCTTCAGTGTCAATCTTCTTTGCATTGTCTATCATTTGCTCAGTTAGATCTGCCTTATATTTTAATTGTTAAGCAGATAATTATTATATTATTATTATTATTATAATCCTTCCTTTACATGGGCTGTTCCTTTTGTTATTGAGGCTAGTCTATCTATAAAAGCCCCTTTCATTCCAGCATTTAATTCGATTGTGACTCTGAGAGAACCGTCCGAAAGCCATTGTTCGGCTTTAAAATCGCCTGAACTTTTCAAAGCGCTGAAAGATTGTGCAGAAAACTGTGCTGGAATGGTGATAGTCAATTGTACAGTTTCGGATCTCAGAGGTAAAATCTTTCTGAGAGCGTCAACAATAGTCTTAGCTTGGTCTTCAGCCTTCTTAAAAGGATCAATAACAAGCCGAACGTCCTCCATAGCACTCTGGATTCTCACAGCGGGATGTGGAAGATGGGTCCTTGGGTCAACGTATGCCTTACTAAGATATTGAATGATTTGTTTCTTTTTCTCTTCAACCATTTTTCTACGCTGTTCGGTCGTAAGATTCAATTCTCCTCTCAGAATAATCTGCTTAGCGACTTCCATCATATCCGTTGTCTTGAAATATTTTGAGATTTTTTCAGTAGAAGCTCTGGAGCCTTTATTTGCATCGGAATATATTTCATCTGATACTAGGACTGCTGTTAAATCTTGTCTTTTACCTTGTTTATACTCTAATGCCGGATCCGGCTTTACTAAAATTTCAAATTTGTCGTTATCTATACTCAGACGAACAGTGCTAACTTTTGTATCGGCCATCAATTACATGATAATAAATTGCCTAAATAGCTATCTGTATCTTTTATTAGTAGGGGCTGAATTTACGAATTGTCCATTGTCGGCAAAAATGGAATTATTGGGGATCCCTAATACGGTCGATTTTATAATCTGCAAGTAATGGCAACAAGAGACAACTGCAATCTACATGTCTCTCAGCGGCTTGTTCATAATAGGTTATAGGTAGATTTCTTGGTTCTTTGTTCAACCCACTTTAGATA
>JBKPEX010000167.1:0-5730 GCA_046728625.1 Thermoproteota archaeon | reverse complement strand
TGACATTTATCAAAAGATAGAGAAATTATCTATCGTCTCAGAAGACGCCGTCATGAGTGGAACACCAGTTTGTTTGATTGATCCTAAGACAGTAGCGTATGTCAAGGATGACAGTAAGATCAACTTCAAATGCCCTTATTGTAGTTCACCTTTTGACACGAAAGAAGCATTATCAAAGCATATAGATAGACTTCATGGAGAAAGTGGAGTACTTGAAGGTGATGTGCGACACATGTTTGAATAAATTAAGGTGTGTTCCTCTCCTTTAATCTTACTACCCTGAATCGAGAAGGTAGACATCTAGTTTTTGATCTCTACAGAGGAATTTTGGATATTATTTTCATTAATCCAAAAACAAAAAAGTTTCTAATCGATCTTCCAACTAACAAGGAGGAGGCAGTGACAGATCAGCTTAGTGTTTATCTAAATCAGAACAACGATCTTGAAAATTTATTTGGTTTCATGCGCTACACTACAGGTTAAAATATTCTGAATTTAGGAAAATTACTATGACCAACCACCTTACTGCAGAGATAATTTGATGTAGTACTAACCGTTCTCCGTGAGCTATGTATTGCGAAAATTGTGCCTGCCTCTATGGCAGGGAAATATTGGGCATCATCTAGTAATGGCGTTCGACTGGCGCGTAACGCGTAAAGGTCACAGGATACCATTCCATTATAGGATCCCCAAAATTTGCGCTAGAGTGGCTACCAACGTTAGTATTTACTGTGACTGTTGGGCTAGGCCAATAAGCAAGTGTATGTTGTAAGAAATTTACATCGTCACGATAAGGATAATCAACTCTTGCATGGCCTCCTCTTGATTCATGGCGGTTCAATGCTCCGAACAAAACCGTGTCTACGATCCTCAGCATGGAATCAGTCTCCATTACGTTAATGAAGTTTGTATTATACTCTTTTGCTTTGTCATCCACATGCTTCCATGCCATTTCTTTTAGCTCTCTTATCTTCTTTATCGCGTCGACCAGATCATTTTCACTTCTAAAAACATGTGCTTTGGAATCCATGGTATCAGTTATTTGCTTTCTTACCTCATAGGGGTTTATTTCACCTCTCCCCCTAAAAATACCGTCGTATATCCTAGATTCCTCATGCATAACTTGTTCCTTTTTAATGGAAAAAGAATTATTCTTCCGGGCTAAGGCATATTGAGCGGCTAGATTCCCGGTAATTCTTCCCCATACCAAGCACTCTCCAGTGGAATTTGCGCCAAGTCGATTAGCTCCATGGGTGCTATTGCATGCTGCTTCTCCAGCAGCCCAGAGTCCTTTCATCTGTGTCGCACCATCGATGTCAGTATGGATTCCTCCCATCATATAATGGCACACAGGTCTAATCTCTATCGGCTCATCAATTATGTCAACGCCTGAGAATTTTATTCCTATCTCTCTGATACCTGTCAAACGATTTTTGATATGATCAGATCCTAGGTGAGTCAAATCCAGTTTCAAACAGTCTGCTCCTGACTCGTGCTTGAATCCTCTTCCCTCAATAATTTCTGTCATCATACCGCGAGATACCACATCTCTAGAGGCCAATTCGCGTTTCTCGGGAGCATATTTATTCATAAATCTCTCACCCATGTTATTTATTAAAAGCCCGCCTTCTCCTCGTGCTCCTTCAGTTATTAAAATTCCTGAAGGCAAAATACCTGTTGGATGAAATTGGACAAACTCCATATCCTTCAATGCCAGACCTGCTCTATATGCCATATCCAAACCGTCAGGTGTTGAAGAATATGCATAGGTAGAAAAACTGTAAATGCGCCCTGCACCACCAGTGCCAATTATTCCAGACGGAGCCTTGAAAGAAACAAAATCTCCACTCTTCAGTTCAATTGAAGTTACGCCGCCAAAACTGTTATCGGTCTCATTATTAAGAATCCCAGTACAAAACCACTCATTATAGAAATCAATATTGTCATACTTTAGACATGTATCATAAAGTGTTTGCATTTCATAAAATCCAACCTTATCTTGTGCGTAAGTAGCTCTAGGAAATGAATATCCTCCAAAACTACGCTGATCAATTCTGCCATTGTCTTTTCTCGACCAGGGCATTCCCCAGTGATCAAGTTGGTAGATTTCGTAAGGCATATCGTTTACTAATCGTTCTACCACATCCTGATCTGCCAAAAAGTCACTGCCTTTTATGGTGTCGTAAATATGCGATTCCTCGTTATCACCGTCTTCCTCGAGGAGCACTGCTGCAGTTCCCCCTTCGGCTGAAACAGAATGTGAACGCATTACTTGTACCTTTGATATTAATGCGACGTGGAGATTTTTGTCTACTTGAGCAGCGGCTATGGCTGCTCTGAGGCCAGCTATACCAGAACCAATGATTATGACATCACATGAAATTGTATCGACCAATTCTAATCCCTAATCTTAGTACCACTAATACAGATTAGTAATTAATTTCTGAGACAATTTATATTTATACCGTATTCTGATCGGTTTATTAGGGCGATTTTTGAAACACAATCTCGTCTTGAAGGTGTCTTATAAAGATTTTTGGGGTGTAAAGGTCTATGATAGGCTTGCAAGTAGTTTTGAGCTACTGGGAATGTCTAACGTTTTTATTGCTAAGGGATGGCTTAGTGAATAATATTAGGAGTTATGATTACAAATGCAAAGTGCGAGAATAATCGAACCAAAGGAATCCCTACAAATACAAGAACTTGACAGGCCGCAGCCCACAGGTTCGCAAGTTCTTATTAAAGTTAAGTCCTCTGGAGTGTGCCATAGTGACATCCATTTATGGGATGGTGGTTATGAGGGTCCTGGAGGAAGTTTTCTTAAAACTACGGATAGAGGTGTGAAATATCCCTTAACTCCTGGACATGAAATCGCTGGGACAATAGAAGAGATGGGTAGTGAGGCAAGAGATGAGTTTCAAAAAAATGAGGCAGTACTTGTTTATCCTTGGATAGGAGAGGGACTTTGTCCTGCATGTAGATCAGGCGAAGAGAATCTTTGTGACAAGCCCAGATCAATAGGTATCTATCAGGATGGAGGCTACGCAGAGTATGTGTTGGTACCGAGCTATAGGTACCTTATTAGATTGGATAATGAGATGGATATGGATGCAGCAGCCACATTGTCATGTTCTGCACTAACTGCTTATGGCGCAGTAAAGAACACCGAAATAAAGCCTAATGATAATGTAGTTATCGTCGGCGCTGGCGGCTTAGGTCTAATGGCTATACAGTTGGCAAAAGCAATTTCTGGCGCTAGAATAATTGCTTTAGATTTGAGTGATGAAAAATTAAGGACCGCAAAACAAAATGGCGCAGATGATATTATCAATTCAAAAAAAGAAGATGCTGTAAAATCAGTTATGGAGTTTACGGATAATTTGGGTGCTGATGCAGTAATGGATTTTGTTAATAGCTCAAAGACTGTAGAAACAGACATGCAATTCCTAAGAAGAAGGGCCAAGGTAATTCTCGTTGGCCTTTTTGGAGGGGAAGTAAAACTAAACTTGGTTTCGATGCCGACAAAGGCTTTAAGGCTAATAGGCTCATATACCGGAAGCATCGCCGATGTAACTGAATTATTATCACTGGCAAAGCGCGGAGTCATTAGACCCGTAATCACTGATAGGTTCAAACTTAAACAGGCTACAGAAGCTCTGTCCAAGCTAAAAGAAGGCGAAATTATGGGAAGAGGAATTATTAACCCTTAACAATATTTGTCAAATTGGATAATTAGATATTCTACAGTACTTCACTCTATTTTTTGTCAATGTTTTTAATCAAAGAAAGTTTAGAACGAATATGATTGGAATGTGAAAATTTGTTGGAAATTCTTTAATACTGGCTGTTTTATAATCAAAATGTAAATTTATAATGTCTGACACTGAGAATAGTAATTTCAAAAATCCCAAAAGCATTAAATCAAGCAAATTTGTTTCCTCCCTAAAAACTAAAAACGTCACATCGTTATTGACGATCTCTATCTGTTTTCTGTTTGTTGCATCGATGATCATGTCAGCTGGTTACTATAGCCCTATAGTCGCATATGCGAAAAGCAAAAAAACTGACAATGAAACGTCTTCGTCAGAAAATAATGCTCCCTTAACGGAGTTGGGAAAATCTGCAAACACGGAGGAATCAGATAAAAACCCGTCATCGGCGAATGACAATAATAATAACCCTCAGTCTTCGTCAGAAAATAATGCTCCCTTAACGGAGTTGGGAAAGTCCAATCTTGATAAGATAATAGGTGGCGGTAACAGAGTAAATGAGTCTGATCTTGGTGGAATTAAGCTACCACCTGGCGGTGGGATCAAGGTCCCACCTGGGGGTGTACTTGAGAACCCCCCTGACGGCAATGCACCTCCGTTGGGACTTCCTAATGACACCAATCCAACTACACCACCATCTAGTGATAACACTACGACGGGAGGCACTGGAGGAACTAATAACACGAATACGAATGGAAATAATAACACCAATACAAACACCAATACAAACACCAACATAAACAATAATACCAACATTAATCAAAATACGCTTGTTAATCAAAATACTATCAAAAACTCCGTCAAAATAAATAACCAAATAAATAATATAATAAAACAGCAAACAGCTTCTTCAAGTGCTACTGCTACAATAACAACATCACCTACAAGCAAAGGTCCATTGGTTGACCTCGAAACAATCAGGTTGGGTAAATCTGTCTTTGCAGCCGGTGGAATCAGGCCATTAGCAGATGTGTTCCCCTTTCATGTTATAGGTGGTCATATCTCTCTCAATTCAGTTTCTGGAAACACAGTAAATCTTATCGTAGCACAGATCACAGATAGAGGAGTAGAACATGCAGTTGTGGTCGATCTGCATCAAACACTGAATGTAATAGCAGGAAAAGAGATACTTTATCATACTGATCTCGGACAAGTCATTAGCGGTACAAATCCTTTCAGTGGAAAGCCTGATACTGTATCTAATGTAACAGATCTGATACTATGGAATAATAGTGTTCATGACGTGTTGTTTAATGATGACAATGCGGTTACAATGACTATCATTTACCAATAAACTGACCTAATTGTGTAAAATGGATCCTCAAGCAGTGGTATTGTTAGTGTAAGAAATACAAGAGTGTACGTTCCCGCAGCAAGCTGTTTGCTCCACCTTCATCTTTTTCAACTATTCTTTTGGTGCGATGACAGGTAAACTTTAGAAATGTGCCAAATATTATTAAGAACTGGATATACTGTCATGAAAACCCAACTACTACGAAATCGATTCTTTTCTATTGCACAAAATAATCGGCACACAGTATAAAAATAAAATACATACTTGTTATTATTTTATAATCACCAGAGCCTTCAATTTAGGTATCGTTATGATAAATGCAATTAAGTTGACACTATCAATTATTACCAAGATTTAACAAGGAGAGCAACGCTCTGTCTAAACGAGGCCTCCCCTCGTAGGATTGGTATAGGGGCATAGTCACTCTAAATTGTTGATAATATTATTTGTTGTCTGTTCAATACAAACATCTATCTGCAGACCCATATCGAGAATTAGGAAGGTCCTTTGAATCATTGTTGTACTGCTGATGACGGTCTTGGTTGTAGAATAGCATTCAAGTCTATTATTTTTCCCTGCCTATTTACAGTCAGTTTTACACTGTCACCCACTGATTTGTGCGTTTCAATATAATTGATGATATCATCTATTCTTTTGACAGGATGG
>JBKPEX010000156.1:0-1448 GCA_046728625.1 Thermoproteota archaeon | reverse complement strand
CCATCCTGTCAAAAGAATAGATGATATCATCAATTATATTGAAACGCACAAATCAGTGGGTGACAGTGTAAAACTGACTGTAAATAGGCAGGGAAAAATAATAGACTTGAATGCTATTCTACAACCAAGACCGTCATCAGCGGTACAGCAGTGAAGCGACATTTTATTTTGCAAGCTTCTACTAGGTAGACACATATCTAGACATAATAAATCGATGAGCCCTAGATGTATTGGGCCAAACCAAAAGAAAAACCCTATTAATTGTAATTTATCTTTTTATTATTTCGGGTTTCCATAAAGTTAAAGACCACCACATACTAATAATTTTAATCTAGTTATCGTACTAAATGGACAGAAATTATAACAAGCTTGATTTGTTTGATCTTGTACATCATCTGAAGTATTTTTTCCTGCAAGCCATACTTTTGCTTAAAAAGGTAAGTTGCTTTTTCTTTTTCAGCAGTACTGCATGTCAGAATTTTGCCGTTTGACCAATAGCCTTTTGGATATCCTAGGAAATTAGAAGGAACTATGCGCGTAGCAGGATTATTTCTTGCTCGTTTAACTTTTCCAGAATTTTCACCGGTTCTGAGATAAATTATTCCGTTATCTTCCACAAACCACATAGGTGTACGCACAGCTTCTCCACCTTTCTTGTAAGTTTCAAGGTTGATGTATTTGCGTTTTGTGAATTGCCCTACGCTATCTTTGTCCAATTGTTCGAACCAGATAATGATCATATTTTGTCATATAATATAACATTATTCCTGTACAGATAGTGCATTTAGAGTGAGGTTATCATGAAACATGAATTGATAACTTTTTTAAACTTTGGAGGCCAAAACGGATCATGAGTCAAACATATCACTGCAACCCGTGTAACGTGGATTTTCCAGACAAGGACACAGCAATGCAACACAGAGACGGCACAGGTCATGAACTAGAATTAATAGATAAAAAGGTATGATGATGTAGTATTAATTATAATTGATAGCATAGAAGATCATAAAAGTCATTAATTATTTTATGCCTATTGTTGATAATGATAGAGTTACGATAAAGAGAGACTATTTATTTAATTTGCGCTTAGTGTGACCAATTCTATTATCTGCATTCTTGATTGAAGTACGGGAGCTGGCTAGGTATGTGCAGGTTACCTCTCTGTGGCAAGAGTGACACAAGGTTCTAAGATTATTATGGTTATGGAGGAAATCTAGCGTAGCGCTGACTTTGTTTTCGAATGTGTCAAATTTATATCCTAACTGTTTAAAGAGCGATCGTGGAATGATGTGATCGCATTCCAACCTTGCAGATCTTGCAAATCCGCCTCTTCTGTATCTGCATTGAAACTGTCTCTTACAAATCTGACAGATATAGTTGTCACGCTTAAATATATCAGATCGCACACGTTCCCAATAGAAATTATGATAGTACCAACGTCGAAATTC
>JBKPEX010000221.1:0-2028 GCA_046728625.1 Thermoproteota archaeon | reverse complement strand
TTTAATATCGTTTGAAAATGAACCCACTAATGCTTCCTGGGGTGAAAGGTACTTCCATATTAGAGAACCAGATGGATATCAGCTTTCATTTGCAAAACCTATTGCTGATAAATAAGAGAAAAACCTTTAAAGCTTAAGACTGCTATATTTATCTAATAGGAACCTCTTTTTAGCACCGATATCGTTATATCCCATAATTCAGGGGAATGTTGGAAAATAATAACAAAGAATGATCCAGAATCCTCTAATATGGAAAAGCTAGCAGCAGTAGGAAGAAGCAATGAAACTATAGCGAGATTACAATCAATTTATCAGTATTTACCTCAGATAATGACAACATCATCCTCAGAAGTACCCCAAGAAGACGAGCGAATAAGTGACAATATACAGATACAAGGATACGATATTAATAACGATCCAGAAGCAAAGTTCTAGATTACAGACTGAAGATTTTGGCTGTTCTGTTTTTATCTGTTATTAGACTACGCAGAAAAGCTTGGTAGATATAGTTTCAAAGGATTAACAAAATCTTAAATAATTTGGTCTAAGTCTGCGCATAACTTTCATTTCTTGCATATTTACTAACGATAATATTTGATTAGCTATATCTCCTATTTGTTCATGAAGAATTCGAAAATAAGCAAATTTGCAATAGCTTTAGTTGCAATAATAATAATTGCTGTAGCAATAGCTCATATACAAATATCAGTATTTGCACAGAATTCAGTAAAGACTCTAAGGGTAGGATATTTTCCAAACATAAACCATGCTCAGGCAGTGATTGGATTTGGGAATGGAGATTTCCAGAAAGCATTAGGTAATAACATAAAAGTTCAAACTTTTATTTTCAACGCGGGCCCATCTGCTATTGAGGCATTACTTGCCAAAAGGGTTGACGTAACATACGTTGGTTCAAATCCAGCTGTAAATGGCTATGTAGTATCAGATGGTAAAGCTCTAAGGATAATTGCAGGTGCTACAAGTGGTGGAGCATCATTTGTAGTTAGAAATGATGTAGGTATCAATTCCCCTAAAGATTTCGCTGGCAAAAAATTTGCCTCTCCACAATTAGGTAATACTCAAGATATTGCTCTTCGATCTTATTTAATAAAGAACGGGTTTAAAACAACTGATCAAGGTGGTAATGTAGAAGTGGTACCCGTAGCCAACCCGGATATATTAACACTATTCTTAAAAAAGGAAATTGATGGAGCATGGGTACCAGAACCATGGGCTACCAGATTGGTCAAGGAAGCTAATGGCAAGATATTTGTGGATGAGAGAAATCTATGGCCTGATGGAAAGTTTGTGACAGCCAATATAGCGGCAAGTATGGATTACCTTAAAAACAATCCAGATGTAGTAAGTAAATTATTAGCAGCCCATGTAAATGAAACTGTGTGGATAAATAACCATAAGGATGATGCCGTAAAAGCATTCAATGTAGAACTCAAAAAACTTACAGGAAAAGATATTGCTGAGGATGAACTAAAACAAGCTTTATCAAGAATTGATTTCACATATGATCCGCTTAAACTGTCGCTATTCCAATCAGCCAACAATGCATATGATTTAGGCTTCTTGGCTAAGGGTAAAGAACGACCAGATCTATCTGGAATATTTGATTTGACAATATTAGATCAAGTGTTAAAATCAAAGGGATTAAAACCGATAGAAGGAGGACAATCTCAAGCTTCGCCAGGAGGAAACCTTGGAGCAGTAGAATAGTTAGATCCCATTTCTTTCTTCTCTTCTAGTCAAATCAAACAAGTCCCTTTTTCTTAGTATATCAATATCTATATTCCTGTCCTCTCCCTCTCTTCCTAGTGCTTTATTTATTATAGTAAGCCATCATTTCCATTCCTATTCCCTAAATGAGATTTGGTGTGTAACGTAATGGAGAATAATAATAATAATAGCAATGGCAATAATGCCGACATAGAATTAGATAGATTCAGACAGATTATAAATAATAAAATTAATGAAAAAACGAATCAGATATTTCCGTCGCATAGCATGGCATATAAT
>JBKPEX010000023.1:0-1478 GCA_046728625.1 Thermoproteota archaeon | reverse complement strand
GCATTGGTTGCACCAAGGAGTAAATTATCACTGATCTTATCCAAGTGACCTCGATACATGAGCCATGCACCAGCTGGCGAAATATGGTCAGTGGTACATTTTCCCTTTACTTTTGCTAATATAGGCAACCTCTCAAAATCTTTCCTATCCCACTTGGGAAACGGTTCTAACTTTTGCAATCGTTCACTATCCTTGTTAATAATTACTTCTACGCTTCTAGAATGATAATCGTCTGCTGGCTCTTCAAATACTCGTTTAGTAATATCGTCAAAGCCTTTTTCTGGGATTTCAGGTGCTATCTTTGGAGGTTGGAGCTTAAATTTTGTTCCATCACCTGCAATTAATTCATCTGCAAGGGGATTAAATGATAGTCTTCCTGCCACAGCAAGAGATACGATTATCTCGGGGCTACCTATAAAATTCATTGTTTCTCTTTTTCCATCGTTTCGTCCTGGAAAGTTTCTGTTATACGATGTAACAATTGTATTGGCTTGTCCTTTTTTCAATTCTGGTCTACTCCATTGTCCAATACATGGACCACAAGCATTTGCAAGAACGTTTGCACCTATCTCTTTTAGCAATTGCATTTGACCATCTCTGTCTATAGTTGCCCTTATCATCTCTGATCCTGGTGTAACTTGTAGTGGCGCTTTTGTTTTAATGCCTCTTGAACTTGCCTGTTTAGCTATGTCTGCTGCACGAGAGACATCTTCGTAGGATGAATTTGTACAGCTTCCAATGAGAGCCACCGAAATCGCATCTACATATTTATTATTCTTTACATCATCTGCCATCTTTGAAATTGGTCTTGTAAGGTCTGGTGTATGAGGACCAGCAATATACGGCTCAAGTTTTGAAAGATCAATTTCAATTAATCGATCAAAGTATTTTGGTGCGTTCTTCTCTTTATTTTCGGCTATTTCTTGTTCTATTTGTGTATCTTGTACTAGCAAATTAACGTGTTCATTGGCAAGATCCGCTATAAACCCCCTTCTTGTTGCCCTAAGATAAGTATCCATTCTCTTATCGTAAGGAAATAGTGAGCAGGTTGCACCAATTTCTGCACCCATATTTGTAATGGTCGCCTTTCCTGTACAGCTAATTGTTTTTGCGCCAGGTCCAAAGTATTCTATTATTGCATTTGTACCTCCTGAGACTGTAAGCTGGGATGCTACATAGAGTATGACATCCTTTGGAGAGGCCCATCCATTCAGCTCCCCGGTCATGTAAACACCAATTCGCTTTGGATAAAGCACTTCCCAAGACATCCCTGCCATAACTTCTGCTGCGTCAAGCCCTCCTACTCCTATTGCGATCATTCCAAGGCCACCTGCATTTGGGGTATGGGAGTCTGTTCCAATCATTAAACCCCCGGGAAAGGCGTAGTTTTCTAGAATTACCTGATGTATTATGCCTGAGCCTGGTTTCCAGAATCCTATCCCATATTTTTTTGATGCAGAACCCAAGAACTGATAGAC
>JBKPEX010000305.1:0-9767 GCA_046728625.1 Thermoproteota archaeon | reverse complement strand
GTTCTTCCCGATAAATATGCTGCAGTAGGAACTGGTGCAGAGATGGCGCTGGGAGTAATGGATGCTGAATATAAGGATAATCTATCTGAAGAAAAGGCTAGCAACCTTGCAATAAAGGCGATAAAATCTTCTATTCAACGCGACGCATCAAGTGGAGACGGGATTGATATATTAACGATAAACCAAGACAAGATAGCAGAACATTCCATGGTAGTCTAGTTATACATCCACCATCATTATTTGTTTAGACATAAATGATCCGCTAACAGCTTTTTTCGTAAACTATATGCAGGTTCTGTGATTCGTTATTCAAGGGATGGTAGATGGCAAGTTTTAATTTGTGAAATTCGGCCATAATCGGATAAATATTGGCTTAGGGGTTCAATATGAAGGGATTTGCTTGTATGCCTCCCAGAATTTGTCTCCCACAAAATGAAGATTATGGATTATGTATCCTTTGCTGGCGAGTATTGCACTTTGACTGTCTTCCATAGCTAATCCTACTGCTAATATCTTTAGATGAACTTCATCTTTTACCGTCACGATATCGCCTTTTTTGAAGAAACTAAAAGATGTTATCCCTGGTCGCATTATCTTTGCTCCATTACAAACAAATTTGACTGCACCCATATCTACATTCACAGAAGGAAAAATCGATAACGAGTCGGTGCTGCCTAGGAATGGCAGTATTATAGATTTGTTAATTTGTACTGCCGTAAAATTTGATGATTTTAGTATACATTTATCTGAATCGATGTCGTAGACTTTGAGGTTTTTGATTTTGGGAACAGCTTCCTTCGGCCAAAGATCTTCTATTTTCTTTACTAATTTCAGGCTCTCGGTTCTGGATAGAACAAAGGTTTTCAAATCTTTATCACTGTGATATATCCGCTCTGGTCATAACGTTAACTAGACGTTTATAGCACACCATAAATTTATCTGTATTATATCAATTGGATATTTACTTTTCTCCTGGAAAACAAGCCAATGATAGCATGAAATTATTTCTTTTGTATCATAATGTGGTATCTGAGATGAGCTTAATTTGAAATGTTATATTTGTCGCGGACTATTTGAAAGCTGAATGAAAAATAGCTTTACTAACCACCTTGTTTGTTTAAAGCATCCAGGAAAACACCAAGGCTTATGTCTTGAACCACTGATAGTAAACGAGGAGGATGAATGCCAAGAGGGTTTTATAAAGTGCAATTATTGTGATGCATTATATCCTGTTATCGAAGGAATACCAATAATAATAGGTGACCTTGGAAAATACGCCCAGGGACGGCCATCTACCTACGGCAAGTGGTTATTGAGTTGTAAGACTAGCAAAATGCGGGATTTTATTAAAGAAGTTGGAAGGGAAATGTCAGCAGTGGGGAAGAATGACAGATACGAAGAGACTGGTCCATGGTTTCTTCCCTACCGTTGGACTCAATACGATTATTCTAAAGATGATAGACTTCTGAAGATGCTTCGCTGGCATATAAAGCCTAACGACCTATATAACAGAGCGGTACATCAAGTAAATCCCAAAAATAATGGTGGCGTGGCGCTGGAGATGGGATGTTCTGTGGGATATAGCACTTTAAAACTAGCAGACAAATATGAATACGTAATAGGGATCGACCTATCTTTTTCTTTCATCAAGGAGGCAAGAAAAAGGAAGGCAGAATCAAAACTGATGAACGTAGAATTTTGCGTGGCTGATGCCTTGCACTGTCCTTTTAAATCTCTGAAATTTGATCTAATCTTGGCCATCAACCTTATAGAGTTAACAGAACCAGTTGAATTGCTCTCTAGTATACATAGGTTGCTGAAGCCTTATGGGAGCGTCATCTTTTTGGATCCTTACGACTTTAACAGAGATACAGACTCGACGGGTAAATTGGATGCTCGATCGTTCAGGTCATTAATAACATCTTCAGGATTTGAGATCAGTCAAAGGAGTAGCAAAAATGAATCCTTTATACCATGGATATTAAAAATGAATGAACGATCATATCTGATTTACTTCGTAGACTTTATAAATGCCACAAGAACATATAAACAAAAGGTCCACTTTGGGAGTAACGGTATGAACGGGCGACATTGATTTTGTTTGCAAAAATCATCTCCTAAAATAAATTATTTGGTCGGGTTGATGTATTAAAAGTTCGCATTGACCTTTAGTACGGATTGAAGCTTAGCAATTTTCACTGTGTATTCGATGTGTCACACATGCAAAGTGGCTATATTGGATAAGTGATACTATATAACAACCAGCCGCATTATAGTAACATCTTTGACATTTAATTCTGCAAGCCTAAGGAAGCGATATTAAGTAACCTATATTTAGTTCGCGTATATTAGACATTGACAAGGAGCCAACGTTGTCAACTTTATACAAACGAGATTGTCGCCCAAATTTGTCTAACGACCTTTTATGAATGTAACAGAATCCAAGACAGGAGTCCTTGGTGAAATGAAGAATCGTTCAGATATAGAGGTTATGGCATCCATACTACGTTCTGCAACCGGTAGTTGGCAGTACAAGACGACTATTATGAACACAGCCACTGTATCACACTCCCAACTTGTCAGATATCTTGCCATAGCAGTTGATAGGGGACTGATTGAGTATTCTCCAGTTACCGGTCTATATAAAACAGCGAGTGCAGGCTTGATTTTCTTGGATAAATATGAACAATTGCTTTTGCTTCTACCTTCTATAACAGATCTTCCTGAGTTAATTCATACATCTGCTGAAGGATTAGTGGAAGAGCAATATGCAAAACGAACAAATAGTTAGAAGTATTTTGAAGCAGAATGGCGATTACGGATCCATAGAATAAATTGTGAAATTATCACTGTCGGAGAAGCATTAACTCACATACTGCCCCACCCTGGGTTTTCCTAGCTGTCTTAGAGGAGTAGCACACCATCATGCACTTATTAATGATCGTTTTATTGGAATTAGCACTGGAAGAGTATCTTCTATAATTTCCTGTTCTCTAAAGGAAGATATTCGCATCCCATAGGACCGCAATATCTGCCAACATACATAGCTTTTGGACGATAGAGTGCAGGTTTAGGAGCAGCTTCTGCAAACTTTTCTTCAATTACATGAGCACACCAACCGGCTATCCTTGATATGGCAAAAATTGGCGTGTTGAGATCCATGGGTATACCCAAGCTATAGTACAGACATGCGCTATAGAGGTCGACATTAGGATAAATTACCTGTTTTTTATTATCGAACATATATTTTTTTGTAATTTTCTCTACTTTTTCAGTAATCTCGAACCACTTTGCCTCCCTTTCTCTCGTCAGTATACGTGCTAATCTACAAAGTATATCTGCACGTGGATCAGTGGTCTTGTACACGGCGTGACCCATGCCCATAATCTTGTCTCCCTGTCGAAGTTTGTTGCTTATCCACTTTTCAACATTTTCGACCTCACCTATATCAAGAAGCATTTGCATCACTTTGACGTTTGCACCTCCATGTAAGTGACCCGATAGTGCTCCTACAGCACCACCTATTGATGCATACATGTGGGCTCCTGTTGATGCTATTTCTCTAGCGGCAAATGTAGATGCATTGAAGCTATGTTCCGCATGCAATATAAGGCACATATCGAGTATTTTAGACTCTTCCTTCTTAGGCTCGGACCCTGTAAGCATATAGAGAAAGCTCGCCGCATGCGAAAGATCGTCTAAAGGTTGAATGACTTCTAGGTTATTCCTCAGTCGATTCCATGCCGCCACTATACTTGGAATCTTTGCTGTAAGTGCTACAGCCCTAACAATATTCGTTTCTTTAGAGTCAATTGATAAGGTCGAATCATAATGCGCAAGTTCAGATATTGATGATTGAATGATATCCATCGGCTGAGCAGTTCTCGGTCTATTCTGCAAATTTCTGATCATTGGTTCAGGTAATTTTCGGGACTTCCGCAACCGACTACAATAATCTTTTAACTCTCCTTCCTTTGGCAGTTCGCCAAATAACAAAAGGTATGAGGTCTCTTCGAATGTAGAATGATTAACTAGATCCAAAATATCATAACCTCGATAGATAAGTTTACCTTTTTCTCCGTCTATAGAAGATATCTTAGTGTCTGCTACCTCTATGTTTCTCAAACCAATATTGCGAGCATCCATCATACTTATTGTCAGATATCTTCCTATAAGTTTTCTATTTATGTTCAAGGCAGGATTTGTATGGTATGGCCAGATTAACCCAGATTTTCGGCTATCGAAAAAGAAGTGATGTGATTTTTAAATACATTATTACCTTAGTGACTAAGGATATTTAACATATACATGTCGATCCAAAGGGATTGCCAATTAATTAAACGGTTTATTTCTAAAGAAGTAATCGACAGAAGGTCAAATGGAGTAGTATTGGGATTAAGCGGAGGACTTGACTCATCAGTCACTGCTACCATTGCTGTTCAAGCATTAGGTCATAGAAGAGTTTTAGGTCTAATTATGCCTGACTCGGGTGTGACTCTACGAAAGGATATAAAAGATGCTGAAGAATTAGCAAAGAATCTTCATATAACCTATAAAATTATAAGAATCGATAAAAGCAAAAAAGAGATTATCAAGCAAGTCCCCTATCAAAAGTACGCTCAAGGAAACCTGGCTTCTAGACTTAGAATGTGTATCCTCTATTACTATGCTGGAATCACCAACAGATTAGTTGTTGGTACAACTGATAAAAGTGAATTAAAAATAGGCTATTATACTAAGCATGGCGATGGCGCAGCCGATATTTTCCCCTTAGCCGATCTTTATAAAACTGAGGTGAGAGATCTCGCGAGATATTTGTCTCTTCCAAATAACATTACTGAAAAGAAAAGTAGCCCGGGGTTATGGAAATGTCATATTGCAGAACAAGAAATTGGTTTGTCATATGAATTGGTGGATAAAATCCTTCGCCACTTGGAAGACAACTCTTTAAGTAACACTGACGTAGATAGTCGCAGCGTAAATGTGATACGCAAGTTCATAAGAAAGAATGAACATAAAGATGAAAGGCGTCCCGTGTGCAGATTAAGATCGTGATAGGCAGCCTAATACGGTTTCAGACTAGGGATTGTCTGAAACTTAAAGGGAAATAGGTCCGAGGTTGGAAAATTATTTGTAACCGATCTACAACTGCTAATTACTCTCACAGATGCTCTGGACATATTGCATCCTTATATGTACATTCAACTAGAATGTCCGATATGTAGTTTTTAGGAGACTTTAATTGTTAGACGATGATTTCTATTGCTTACTCAACTCAAGTCACGAATTGCCATCTCATAATATTATTGAATATCTATTTGACACTCAAGCATATCACTTTTAAATAGGAAGCAAAGAAATTCTCTTTACTATATGGTGTCTGGCAGAGAGATTAGACTAGGAAGAATACTAAAAGACGGAAAAATGCTCTGCATCCCTACAGATCATGGTATTACAGACGGCCCGATCAAGGGCCTAGAGGATATTTATAACTTGATATATCGATGCCAGCACGCAGGGCTAACATGTGTTCTAGTAAATAAGGGAATTGCTAAGAGTATGGCAAGGCCGCTTGATATAGGTTTAATAATACATCTTTCTGCTAGCACATCCAGAGGTCCATCACCTAACAAAAAGGTGATAATCGGAAGCGTAGAGGAAGCTCTGAGGTTAGGAGCGGATGCTGTTTCTGTGCACATTAACATAGGCGCCAAGGAAGAGCCGGAAATGTTAGAAACGTTGGGTATGGTATCAGATAAATGCAACCAGTGGAGCATGCCCCTTGTAGCAATGATGTATCCCCGCGGACAAAAGATAGAGGATCCACACGATCCAGTTGCAATAGCTCACGCAGCTAGAATAGGAGCCGAGGCAGGAGCGGATATTATAAAGACCGTATTTACCGCAGACCCGGAGTCATTCAGGCGGATTGTCAAAAGCTGTCCCGCACCTATAGTTATTGCAGGCGGACCAAAAGCTAAAACAGATATAGAAATCTTACGTATGTGCAGCAGGGCTATGGATGCCGGAGCAATAGGAGTAACCTTTGGAAGAAATATTTTCCAACACCCAAGTGCCCCTTCGATGGTGCGTGCCTTACGGGACATCGTTATAGAGAGAAAGACTATAGAAGAGGCGGTAAAACATATTGATACAATCCAAAAATAAAGATCTTATAATTAGACCGTCGGTCCCAGATTCTCAAATAGGCAATTTTGTGTCGGAAATAAACGATCGTGATATTGTCTTGAACCTAGACCCAAAAAAATTGCCTACTGGAGGCAAGTTTATGACGATGTTTGAATCTCTAGAAGCAGATAAGATCATTTCCAAAGATTTGGATGAGATGAGAAGACTAAAACAGATAGGTAAAATTGCAGGATATTTTAAGAAAGTTGTTGACAATAACGATATAGAAGACATTCTCAAGGCATCATCAGAAGATGCAGATTTTGTAATAGTCGACGCCCCGGACTGGAAGATTATACCTTTGGAGAATATTATTGCAAAACTCGACCGCTCTAAGACGAAAATATATGCAAGTGCTAACAGTTATCAAGAAGTTAGAACGCTATTCGGCGTTCTGGAAAAAGGAGTAGATGGTGTAATACTATCTACATACAACCCTGCAGAAATCGGTGAGGCGAAAGCTTACCTCAATTCAGATGTCTTCAAGCTGAAACTGGCCAAGATCGAAGAGATAAAGGACGTCGGGTTGGGTGAGAGAGTATGTGTCGATACTATTTCAATGCTTGGGATGGGAGAAGGAATGCTAGTGGGAAGCAAATCGAATTTTATGTTCCTAGTACATAACGAATCGGTAGCGTCAGCATTTACATCCGCCAGACCGTTTAGAGTCAACGCAGGGGCAGTCTATTGTTATACTCCTATGCGCGACGGTACTACAAAATACCTTTCAGAATTAGAGGCCGGAACAGAAATACTGATAGTAAATGTTGACGGCACTACACGACCGGTAGCTGTAGGAAGGTCGAAAATTGAAACTAGACCATTAAGGTTGGTAGCAGCGAAGACGAGTGATGATGCAAGCGTTGGCACGGTTATACTGCAAAATGCAGAGACCATACGTCTTATAACCAAAGAACAAAAGCTGCTGCCGGTCACCGAACTTAAAATTGGAGATGAGGTCCTTGTGTCAAGCCAAGCTAAGATGGGACGACATTTTGGATCGACAGTAGATGAATATGTTTTAGAAAAATAGAGCGTTGGTTGCAATACCAAAACCGAAAACAAAGTTTCTTTATTACGAAGTTGATTTTTTTAAAGTATTCTGAATATGGAGTAAAGCATGATTCTAGCTAAATAATGCTAGTCCAATGTGATATCGTAGATCAAATATTATCCGGCGATTGTAAACAAATTCTTTCAACGATTCCGGCAAATTCAATTCAGCTAACAGTAACTTCTCCACCATATCGCAACGCTATTGATTACGAAGCACATGTGATGAAAAGCGGAGAATACTATAGAGGAAGAACCAAACTCAGCACTGCTCAATATTTAGATGAGATGATTGAAATATTTGGTGAAAAAATATACAATGCTACCAAAGAAGGAGGATACTGCTGTATTGTTATAGCGAATGAGATTGTTAACGGTAGTCTTTTACCCTTGCCGCATATGCTACTATCCAGTCTGGTCCAGCCGTACGGGAAATGGAATCTCCATGAGGAGATTATTTGGCATAAGGTCACGGGCGGGACCAACAGGTATGGATCGTTTGTAATTAATCCATATCCAAAGTACTTCAGGGCTAACATAATGCATGAATTAATTCTTGTACTTAGAAAAGGAGATGTACAAACGGGTAGAACAGAACGAACGGAGGTACTTCCTGCTAAACACGAAGAGTGGACAAAGGAGATCGCCAATTCCGTTTGGCACATTGCCCCGGTTCCTCCCGGTTTTATAGATCATCCTTGCCCTTTTCCAGAGGAGATTCCGTACCGGTTGATGCAACTTTATTCATATAAAGGGGACACTATCCTCGACCCTTTTAACGGAAGCGGACAAACAACGAAAGTTGCCTCACATCTGAGAAGACATTACATCGGGATAGATATTATCAAGGAATATAACCAACTAGCAGCCTCTAGAATAGCACGCGAATGTCCTCATCTGAGAACACAAGCACTTATCGCAAATTGGAAAAAAATTCCTTCTCAACACACGCTTCGTATATGAGGGTCGCGTTTTTATGTTTATTTAGATCTTCCAACCATTGTTAAACAGATACCATGGCATCAGCATCTTCCAGTATCAAATCTCCACCCAAGACATACAAGTGCAATTTGTGTGGCAGAGTCTTTAATAGCAGTGAATCTTTAGCTGAACACCAAAAGGTCGATCACGATAAGGACAGTCACGCTCCCGCTGGCGTCGGGTAGGATTCCCAACTGCAAGATATGCTAACAGATGAAAAGGCAAAAACTGAAAATGTTTGTTTTATTTTAGGAGGTCAATTAGTAATCTGTTTAGTTTAAACTGTTAATCATTTCTTAGAATGAATGTGGATGAAATGCCAACTGGTTCATACTTGTACTGCTATGACAGTCCGCATTTATCCAAAGTTTGACTATATTAGTTGCAAAATAATAGACTACACGAGCTCGCTCTTGGGTGCGAGGTTTTTGGCATGAATTATCTACTCCTGCTATAATACAAAGCATTAATGAGATGTTATTCTAACAGACTATTATGCTCCATTAACATCATGAACATTAGAAAATCGTCTCATTGCCAAATGAAAAAATCCTCAAACCTCTCAGGCCACGCTATTGTGACAGTTATATGAATATGGCTCATTG
This sequence comes from Thermoproteota archaeon, assembly GCA_046728625.1. Lineage (GTDB taxonomy): Archaea > Thermoproteota > Nitrososphaeria > Nitrososphaerales > Nitrososphaeraceae > DASQQB01. Next base: position 939 of record JBKPEX010000305.1, on the reverse strand, counting down.
GTTTAAGGGAATTTATTTGTGTGAGTCACCGCAGCTCGCAGTAGTTGATCTATCCCATTAAACATATGCATCGCGGTGTTCCTAGATTCATAAATTGGTCTAGAAAAAGATCTTCAAAGAGTTAGCTATTTAGGGTGGAGTTATATAGCTTAGGCTTTCCAGTCCTAGTTCATGATAAATACTGATGAAATTATGAGAATCGCTCTAGATCTTGCTGGTTACAGGAGTGTACCAGCTGATAGTGCTGTTCATGTAAACGGCAGCCGGATCAATAAGGTTTTTGTTACGATAGACGTTACACTAGCAGAATTAATATTTGCAAAAAACATCGGATGCGATGCTGTTGTAACCCATCATCCTATTGGGTCTTCGGCACTTAATTTCTACAAGGTCTTCGACAGGCACATAGATTACATGGTCGAAAACGGGATACCTAAGGAAAGTGCCTGCTGTGCTGTAATGAGCCTCAAAGAAAGAGCACATATAAAAGCTCATGCACATATTTACAAACAAATAGTAGATGAGGCGAAATTGTTGAGAATGCCTCTGGTCAATATACATCAGCCGTGTGACGAAATTATGAGAAAAATTATATATAAGGCTATTATTTCAGGAAAAACTGAGTCTGTTTCTCAGATTATTGATTCAATTGAAAATATTCCCGAATTCAGTAGAGCCGAGACCAAAATAATTGTTTGCCATGGTAATCGAGAAGCTAAGGCTGGCAGATGGGCGCTTGTTGTTGCCGCTGGAACTAACGGAGTGTTTCAAATTGCTAAAGAATATTACAAACACGACGTGTCGACAGTCATATATTTACATATTGACTCTAATGAATTATTGAAATTTCGACAAGAAAATCTCCAGGGCAATCTGGTAGTTCTCGGACATTTGGCCGGAGATTCTATCGGTTTGAATGTTTTATCGGAAAAGCTAGAA